>NZ_QRHM01000039.1:0-7108 GCF_003470325.1 Collinsella sp. AM24-1
AGGGCGCCGCTGACCGGTGGACGGCACCGAGCCGTCATCGAGATTGAAGAAGGGGGAGGCCTCGCGGCCTCCCCCTTTTTTGCGTTTGTGGGCTTTTGTCTCACATAGTAGCTGTGTTTTATAACCCTCGTTTGTCGCATCTTCTGTGAACGGGCTACAATAACTTAGTCTGTGCGATATGGAGGTGAACATGGCTGAAGCTGGTATCGGCGTTGATATCGTCGAGATTTCCCGCATGAAATCAATTCTTGAAAAGACGCCGTCGTTTGCTCGGCGTGTGTTTACCGAAGAAGAGCGTGCGTATTGCGATGCATCATCGCGTCCCGCTGCTCACTATGCGAGCCGTTTTGCTTCGCGCGAGGCGGTGCTTAAAGCTCTCGGTACGGGTTTTAGCCAAGGCGTGGGTTGCAAGGATGTTTCGGTAACGCGTGATAAACTCGGCAAACCGAAGGCGCTGCTTTCGGGCCGTGCACTCGAGATCGCTCAAGAGCTGGGTGTTGTTGAGGTCGCTCTTTCCATTACGCTTACAGGAGACTTAGCCGTTGCGAATGCCATCGCGATTACCGAAGATGCTCGACCTAAGCCTAAGGAAGAAAAGGTGAGCACCAAGGCACGCGTTGCGCAGACATTTAAAGAGGCTCGCTCTGTTTTAGATGAGCTTGAGCAGCTGCAGAATTCAGCATTGACGGAGCATCTGGGCGATGCTTCGCAAGATACGCTAGGAGCATAGATGAAACCGGTTTTGAGTACCGAAGAAGTCGTTCGTCTCGAGGATATCATCGAACGCGAAGGGACTTCGAAGGCCGAGCTTATGGAGCTAGCAGGTGAGTTTGCCGCCAACGAGGTCTTGAAGCTCAATCCCGATCGGGTTCTCGTTCTGGTCGGTTTTGGTAATAATGGCGGCGACGGTTGGGTTGCCGCCGATATTCTGAGCCATAAGGGTGTGGACGTCGATATCGTTTCTCCGGTTGAGCCGGATGAGATTCCTGCTGCTCTGGCACGTCATGTTGCTCGTCGTACCGCCGGCCGCGATGTGCACGTTTGCGTTGGTCCCTCGCGTGACGAACTCGAGGTTTTGATCGATAAGGCCGATGTTGTTGTCGATGCCATTTTTGGTACCGGTTTCCACGGGAATCTGCGTGCGCCGTTCTCCATTTGGATTCCTACGGTCAATGAATGCGCCGATTGTGTCGTATCCATTGATGTCCCCTCGGGCCTGAATGCAGAGACGGGCGTTGTTGATGACGACTGCATTCGTGCCGAGCGCACGGTGACGATGATTGCGCCCAAGATTGGTCTGTATAGCGCTGATGGTCCTGAGTATGCTGGCGATTTGATCTGCGGCAATCTTTACGACCGTCTTGACGAGGTCATCGATGATGTCGACCACGCCGCCGAGATTGTCGAGCCCGGTGACTTAGTTGATTACTTTGCTCCGCTACCATCGAATATCGATAAGTATTCCCGTGGCTCCGTGCTTATTGTCGCCGGATCTGCGCAATATCCTGGTGCTGCCATTATGGCGGCCAAGTCTGCAGCTCGCGCGGGTGCTGGTTACGTGGCAGTCGCGGCTCCTGACGCCTGCGCCAATCTCATTCGCATGGCACTTCCTTCGATTCCGGTCTTTGCTATTCCGTCTGATTCCCGCGGCTCCTTTGGCGCCGCTGCGCGCATGACGGTGTGCGAGATCGCAAAGAAGTACAGCTGCGTGCTGTGCGGTCCCGGTATGACGACGTCTGCCGGCGCTATGCAGGTGGTTTCGGGCTTGCTCGAGCTTGATGTACCGCTAATTTTGGACGCCGATGCACTCAACTGCCTTGCTAAGATTGCCATTGACGGTATTGATAGTAACCCCGAGATGTATCGCCGCGAGCAGCCGTTGGTTATGACACCGCACTATCGTGAGCTTTCGCGCCTGGTTGCCGGTGACGAGGTGAACGACCTTGGTACCGCGATTGCGGCCGCGCAGAAGGTTGTCTGGGCTGCAGGCTCCGACAATCTGGTGGTCATTGCCAAGGGGCCGACGACGGCTATCTGTGGCGTTGAGCGTGTGCTGCTGCCGCTCTCGGGTCCGGCTTCTCTGGCAACTGCCGGTTCGGGTGATGTTCTCGCGGGTATTTTGGCCGGCACGCTTGCCACCATGCGCGACGAGATGGATCGTTGGGAGTTGCTGTATTCGTACGCCGTCGCACTTCACAGCTACGCCGGTTTTGCCGCGGCGACGGAGTATGGTGAGAAGAGCGTCATCGCGACCGATCTTATCGACTTGATCGGTCCTGCCATGGAGCTGGCGGCAAAGGATGCGCTCGAAGATCTGGGAATCATGGACGAAGGGTCGGATGACTAATCATGAATAAAGCCGATTTGACGCGCTGGTCCTGGGTCGAGATCGACCGCGGGGCGCTCCGTCGCAACACGAGGGCCTATAAGAACTTGTTGAATCCGCGTCAGCGCCTGTGCTGCGTGGTCAAGGCCGATGCTTATGGTCATGGAGCTGTTGAGTGCGCCAAGATCATGTATTCGGCCGGTGCCGACATGTTTGCCGTGGCGACGGTTAACGAGGGCGTTGAGCTCCGACAGGGCGGGATTACGAAACCCGTCCTCATCCTAAGCGAGCCGCCTATCGAGGCTATTCCGACGTTGCTCGAGTTTGATATCATGCCCTCGGTCTATACGTCTGACTTTGCTCTTGCGTATGGCGAATGTGCCGTCGCGGCGGGCAAGGTGGGCAAGTATCATCTCGCCATCGAGACGGGCATGAACCGCATTGGCGTACATTACACGCAGGTGCTCGACTTTGTCCGCGGTATTAATTTCCATCGCGGTATTCAGTGCGACGGCGTATTTACGCACTTCGCCACGGCCGATGAACCTTCGGGTTGGGACTACAAGCTGCAGTGCCAGCGTTTTACCGAGGCCGTTCAGGCCATTAAGGACGCAGGTTTTGAATGCGGTATCGTGCATTGTGCCAATACGCCGTCCTCGATGCTCGATTCTTCAATGCACTTTGACATGATTCGTGCCGGCATCGGTTTGTATGGTCTGCAGCCATGTGAGCTGAGTGGTCGCGTGATGCAGCTTGATCCCGTCATGAGCGTCCACGCGCGTGTGACGCGCGTGGCGCATCCTGCGATGGGCGAGGGCGTGGGCTACGGCTTTACCTACCGCGTACCGCGCACGCGCGTTCAGATCTGCACCCTTCCGATCGGTTATGCCGATGGCCTTTCGCGTACGCTTTCCAATCGTATGGACGTGCTGTATCGCGGCGAGCGTGTGCGTCAGGTGGGCAATATCTGCATGGACCAGTTTATGGTCGCCATTCAGTCCAACCCAGCACATGAGATTCCCGAGGCCGAGTATGGTGACGAGATGATCATTGTCGGCCGCGATGGAGATGCCGAGATTACCATGGACGAGATGGCGCGCCTACGCGGCACGATTAACTACGAGGTCGCTTGCGGCTTTGGTATGCGTCTCGACAAGGTCTACGTGTAGGAGTCGCTATGGGCGTCATGCACATCCCCGGCCATAGCCATCAGACGCCGCGTGAGGTCGCACTCGAGGAGATCGAGGCCGTTCTGGGCGATTGTCACCTTTGCCAGCTTTACCAGTCGCGCCATAACATCGTGTTTGGCGTGGGAAACCCCCACGCTCGCGTGATGTTTATTGGCGAGGCGCCGGGCCGCAATGAGGATTTGCAGGGCGAGCCCTTTGTGGGGGCGGCAGGCGAGGACCTCAACGGCATTTTGTCGCTGGCGGGGCTCAAACGCGAAGACGTCTACATTGCCAACGTGCTTAAGTGCCGCCCGCCGGGAAACCGCAATCCGCGCCCCGAGGAAGTGCTGGCTTGCTCACCGTTTTTGCGCGAGCAGATTCGAAGCATCTGGCCCGATATCATCGTGACGCTCGGCAACCCCGCAACGCACTTTGTGCTCAAGACCGAGATCGGCATTACCAAGCTGCGCGGCAGGTTCCATCAGATGGGGCACTTTGTGGTGATGCCCACGTTCCATCCGGCAGCAGCGCTACGCAATCCGGCGTGGCAGGAGCTGCTGGAGGAAGACTTTAAGATGCTGGGCGACTATCTGGAGCGACATCCCGCGCCAGAGGACGCCTCGGAATAATAAGGAGCATGTATGTCCCTGGAGCGCCTGGGGGTAGGTATTTACAAAACGACTTGCGCTGCCGATACGGAGTACTTTGGCGAGCTAATTGCACCGTGCCTTGAGGACGGAGATGTGCTCATCCTGACCGGTGGCCTGGGAGTGGGCAAAACTCACTTTACCAAGGGCGTCTCGCGCGGGCTGGGCGATGGGCATATGGTTACGAGCCCTACGTTTGCGCTCATGGCCGTCCACGATCAAGGTCGTATTCCGCTGTTTCACTTTGATCTATACCGCCTGGAGCATGCCTACGAGCTCGAGGATACGGGCATTTTCGATGTGCTGGGCTATGAGGGTGCTTGCCTGCTGGAATGGGGCGAACAATTCCAGGACGAGCTGACGGATGAGTATCTTTCGGTGACGCTCAGGCGTGATGAGGGCGACAGCGATGTGCGAACGATAACGCTTGAGGCGCACGGTGACCGCGCAATGGAGCTTTCCCATTTGATTGATAAGGCTGTACAAGATGAGCTTGCATAACGACAACGCGCTGGTGGTGGCGCTCGATACCTCGACCGACATGCTTGCCTGCGCGGCAAGCTGGATTGATGGGCAGACGGGTGAGACGAAGCTCGTGAGTGGCGACCACATGTGTCGCCGTCACGCCAACGTTGAGCTCGTGAATACCGTTGATGGCGTGCTGGCTCAAGCCGGTCTGGATCGCAGCGATGTTGGTTGCTATGTGGTCGGCCGCGGCCCGGGGTCCTTTACGGGTGTGCGCATCGGCATCTCCACTGCCAAGGGCCTCGCGCGTGGTGCCAATGTTCCGCTGCTGGGCGTGTCGACGCTCGACGCTTGCGCTTGGACGGCGTGGAAGGCTGGCGTGCGCGGCAAGCTTGGTATCTTGGCCGATGCTATGCGCGGTGAGGTATATCCGGCGCTGTATATGCTGGTCGATAAGGGTCCCGAGCGTCAATTTGAGCGCGAACACGTGGTCAAGGCCGCCGTGGCGCTCGATGAGTGGCGCCAAGCAGCGGACTGGGGCCAGGTTCAGCTGACCGGTGACGGTCTCGTGCGCTATGGCAAGCTGCTGGGTGAGGACGAGGCCGCCCGCTGCGTGGAGCGCGACCTGTGGTGGCCTTCGGGCGAGGGCTTGCTGCTCGCGCACGCTGCGGGTGACGGCGATCCGGCCCGCGTCCTGCCGATTTACACGCGCCTTTCGGATGCCGAGGAAAACGAGCGCAAGCGTCTTGGTCTTGCCGAGAGTGCGCAGAGCGAAATTACGGGTGTTGCCGATGAGCTCGCCGGTCGTCATCTGCAGTTCCGTCCCATGGGCGCGGCGGATGCCGAGGGCGCGAGCGCGCTGGAGGCTGCCTGCTTTGAAGGTGCCGGACACGAGGCGTGGACGCCGGGCATGTTCCTGTCCGAACTGGGCGAGGACGTCGCTGCGCCGCGTAGTTGGTGGGTGGCACACGACGACGGCAAGCTGCTGGGCCTTGCCGGCGGTATGGTCGTGGACGGTGATGTGCAGATTCTGGATGTCGCCGTCGACCCAGCACATCGCCGTGAGGGCATTGCCCGCAAGCTGCTGTCGCACGTGAGCTATGATGCCCAGATGCTCGGCTGCACTACGGCTTCGCTCGAGGTCGAGGACGGTAACGAGGGAGCGACCGCGCTTTATAACGCTCTGGGCTTTACCGAGGCTGGCCGTCGCCGCGGCTACTATGGTGCCGGCAAGGATGCCATCGTCATGACGGCTCCGCTGCCCCTGGTGCTTCCGGTCGACAATGCTTCGCCCGAGCCGACGGCGGCAGAGCAGCGCGTATGGCCGCTGCCTGCGCCTGGGCGCTCCGAGGGGGAGCGTGCCGAAATTGAGCGCCGCCGCCTAGTGCTCGCTATCGAGAGTTCCTGCGACGAGACGGCCGTGGCGATTATCGATGCGGATGGCAATATGCTGGCCAACCAGGTGTCGACACAGATTGATTTTCATGCCCGCTTTGGCGGCGTGGTGCCCGAGATCGCCTCGCGCAAACACGTTGAGGTGATTGTGAGTGTCGTGGATGCGGCGCTCGAGGATGCCGCAGCATCGCTTGGTCTTGAGGGTGGAGCCATCGCGCCGAGCGAACTCGCCGCTGTTGGCGTGACACAGGGTCCGGGCCTGGTGGGTGCTCTGGTAGTGGGCGTCGCCTTCGCCAAGGGCTTTGCGTATGCTGCCGGCAAGCCGCTCGTGTGCGTCAATCATCTGGAGGGCCACCTGTTTGCCAACCTGTTGGCGCAGCCCGACCTCAAGCCCCCGTTTATCTTTACGCTTGTCTCGGGCGGGCACACCATGCTCGTGCACGTGAAGGCATGGGGCGACTACGAGGTACTTGGTGAGACACTCGACGATGCTGTGGGCGAGGCCTTCGACAAGGTAGCCAAGGCGTTGGGTCTGGGCTATCCCGGTGGCCCCATCATCTCCAAGCTGGCCGAGACGGGCAATCCCCGCGCGATCGATTTTCCTCGCGCGCTTAACAGCAGGGGGGACTATCGCTTCTCGCTTTCGGGCCTCAAGACGGCGGTGACGCTCTACATCGAGCAGGAGACCAAGGCCGGGCGCACGATTCACCTGCCCGATCTGGCGGCCTCGTTTGAGGCGGCGGTCTTTGACGTGCAGTACAAGAAGGCCAAAAACGCCCTGCACGCCACCGGGTGCAAGGAGTATTGCATCGGCGGTGGTGTCTCGGCTAATCCGCATCTGCGCGAGATGATGATCAAGAAGCTCGGGCGTCAGGGGATCCGCGTAACGGTGCCACCGCTTTCGGCGTGCACCGACAACGCCGCCATGATCGCAGAGGTTGCTCGCCGTAAATTCGACCGAGGAGAAATCTCGCCGTTCGACGTCGATGCCGATCCGAACATGACGCTGTAGCCGCAAAGGTGCGATCCCCGGCGCTGCCCGGGCGCCAACGGCCGCATATGAACTTTCCTGCTCTACAGTCCTGCTCACGACGGAGGCCACATTA
>NZ_QRHM01000004.1:0-132403 GCF_003470325.1 Collinsella sp. AM24-1
AGATATATTGCCAGACCGGAGGGGCGCCGGGGGCGGGAATCTGGACGCACACATTTCCTACACATATTAAAACCCTGCTTACGTTTGCCAGCCGTTCTCTACCGCTCACCGAGGGCCTCTTTATAGTGAAGCGTCATATGGCTAAAGCTGATAGGCTCCCTTAGCCAAGGCACAGCCGGCATCGAGCAACTCATCGCGCTCCTCCACCGAGAACCCCTCGGCGTATACGCGAACCACCGGTTCGGTCCCGCTGGGGCGGATCAGCAGCCAGGTGTCATCCTCGAATGCCAAACGTAAACCATCCATATGGCTTACAGCCTGCGGCGCCTTGCCGCAAATCGATTTAGGATTCATGCCAGGAAGCAGCGTTCGCAGCGATTCGGCGTCTTCGGCCTCAAGGCGCAAATCGCGACGCCCATAGCTCGTCTTACCAAAACTGGCCTCGAGCTGATCGACCAAAACGCCCAAAGGCGCGCCCGTCTTTGCCATAAGCTCACACAGAATCAGACAAGCAAGGATTCCATCACGCTCAGGCATATGCGCGGCGATGCCGATACCGCCGGCCTCCTCGCCTCCCATGAGGACGCCGCCCTTCTTCATCTCTGCAGCTATATATTTGAAACCGACCGGCTTAACGGTCACACGACAGCCAAGCGCCTCGGCAATGCGACGCACGAGCGTCGAGCACGAGAGATTGACGACGACACGCCCCTCCAAATTGCGGAATTGAACGAGGTCGCCCAAAACAAGCGCCATGATTTGATGCGGATGAATATATCTACCGCGTTCGTCGACCGCACCGATACGGTCGGCATCGCCGTCGGTCACCAGGCCTGCGCACGCCCCGTCCTCGACAACCGCACGCTCGCAAGCGTCCACCCACGGCTCAACAGGGTCGGGGCAAATGTCCTCTTGATCGGACGACTGTCCGGCATGAATCTCGTGCACCTCGACGCCTAGCTCCCGCAGCAGGTCGGCAAGATATCCCTGGGCCGCGCCGCCCATGGGGTCAACTACCACACGCAGGTGAGCGGCTCGAATGGCCTCGGCATCGACAAACGATGCCACCGCCTGCATATAGTCAGGAATAATATCCGCGGTGCGATAGCGTTCCTCGATCCCCATCGGCTCGGGGGCCATAGTCTCTTCGAGCTCTTCGATGACATCCTGATTGGCCGTCGAGCCATCTCCCATGCGCAGCTTAAGGCACAGATACCCCTGCGGATGATGGGATCCCGTCACCATGAGCGCACCGCAGGCCTCGCCGTCATACGCCGCCGCCCACGTAAGGGCGGGGGTCGGAACAGGCCGAGATGCGAGCACTGCGTCCAATCCGTGAGCGGCAAGCACGCCTGCCGCAAGCTCAGCAAACTCGCGCGCCTGCGGCCGGGTGTCGAACCCTATATATACTGTTTTGCCGGGATTGATCTTTTGCCACAACTCGCCGACGGCATCGGCAATGCGGGCAACGTTGTCGGCAGTGAAGTCCTCATCGACGCGAGCGCGCCAACCGTCAGTTCCAAAATGAATTATCGCGCACACGCGCAGACACCTCACAGTGTTTGGATCATGGTACGCATGAGGTATACCCGCGATACACACTCGGCAACCTGCCGGCACCAGCATTCACCATTTGGGCAAATGCTGCCGAGGACATGCAAGCAATAAAAAAACCGCCCCGTATGGAGCGGTTTTGCCCTTTATATATCGAGCGCCTCGGCCATCGCTGCCGTAGTGATTGCCGTGGTTCCACAGCAACTGCCCACCATTGCGGCACCGGCATGTCTCCATTCGATGCATGCGCGCGCGAAAGCTTCGGGGTTCTCGTGCCATACGGGGCCATCCTGAGTCTGGACCGGATCGCCCACGTTGGGACGCACCGTGACGGGAGTAGTCGCCGATGCAACCATCCTGGGCACCGCCGCGTTCGCGGCCGCAAGCGAACAGCAATTAACACCAACCGAGTTTGCGCCGTGTTTTTCGGCGTACAAAACGGCTGCCTCGATGTTGAGGCCATCGCCCAACAGGTCGCCCTTATCGTCAACGACAAAACTCACCAGAACAGGCATGCCGTCGGCGGCATCTCGGGCGCCGGCAAGCATGGGCTGCAAATTACGGATAGACGTCACCGTCTCGATCAGCAGACCGTCAACACCAGCATTGAGCAAGGCGTGCGCCTGTTCGCGCGCAATGCCTCGGATCTCACGAAACTCGGCCGAGTCCTCGGCAAACCACTCAATACCGATCGGACCCATCGAGCCCAGCAGCAGCTGAGGGTGCGCCTGGCGGGCATCGTCGACGGCCCCGCGATTGACCTCCGCCACGGACGGCGCAATCTGGTCGTGCTTGAGGGCATAGCTTGATGCCTGAAAGGTATTGGTAATGAGTACCTGCGCGCCGGCGGCGACATACAAGCGATGGATACGAGAAACGGTCTGCGGCTCTGCCAGATTCCAAAACGCCGGTGGAATATCGGCGGCGTCGTACTCACTCAACAGAACACTGCCCATGGGGCCCTGCGCCAACAAGGTCTCGCTCGACAAGCGGCGCGTAAGTTCCTCGGCACCAAAGCGATTGTAATAACTCGTATCCATATATATCCCGCTATTCCTCGACGCTGATTCCCTGCTTTTCGAGATAGGCGAGCCAGCGGTTCATCGTGTCCTCGGATAGCGCATGCTCCATCATGCAGGCCTCGGAATCGGCTCGCTCAAATTCGACACCGAGCTCCTGAACCAAAAACGTGCGGACGAGGCGATGACGGTACCAGATAGCCGTGCCAACCTCGCGGCCGCGATCGGTCAGGACTACCTTGCCGTAGTGCGATTGCTCGACAAGCTCGGATGCCTTGAGCGCCGAAACCGCTTTATTGACCGATGCCTTGGAGACGCCAAGGCGCTGCGCGATGTCGACCGATCGCACGCCGTTGGTTTCCCCCTCTTCGCTTTCAATGCGAACCATGCACTCCAAGTAGTCTTCGTTCGCCACCGTCAGATGTAGTTCGCGCGAGCTATTTGTCGTATCCATGATCTTCCGTCCCTTCTGCATTCAATGGCTGATTCTACCCCATCCAAGCGTCGCGGTATGCCGTGGCATACCGTGCTAGAGTTCTTGTTGCACACGACGACCAAGATTGGAGCGGTCTTTATGGAAAACACCACCACGAACCCCGATGTCCTCGAGCGCTTTTTGCGCTACGTCCAGATCAACACGCAGTCCGAGGATGCAAACTGCGACCAGGTACCCTCGAGCGTCGTTCAGTTTGACCTTGCCAACGTGCTGGCTGAAGAGCTGCGCGAGCTTGGTGCGGAAGATGTCCACGTGACCGAGCATGCCTATGTCTGCGCGCATATCCCCGCAAGTGCGGGCGCTGAGGACAAGCCCGCCCTTGGCCTGATCGCCCATCTCGACACCACCGAAGTTGCACCGGGCGCCGGCGTGAAGCCGCACATCGTACACTACGAAGGCGGCGACCTGGTCTGCGGCACGGTTGACGGTAAGCCCGTTGCCATGAGTACCGCCAAGCTTCCCGCCCTGAACGACCTCGCGGGTGAGGACCTGGTCTGCAGCGATGGCACCACGCTGCTGGGCGCGGACGACAAGGCAGGCGTCGCCGAGATCATGTCGCTTGTCGCGCGTATCGCTCAGGACCCCTCTCTGCCCCATCCCGCACTCGGCATTTGCTTCTGCCCTGACGAGGAGATCGGTCACGGAGCCGAGCTGCTGGATATCGATACCTTTGGCTGCAAGTACGCCTACACGGTCGACGGCGGCCCCATCGGCGAGCTGGAGTGGGAGTGCTTTAACGCCGCCGAGGCGACTGTCTGCTTTGAGGGCCAGTCCATCCACCCGGGCGACGCTAAGGGCCGTATGGTCAACGCAGGCAATCTGTTCTGCGACTTCAACGCGTTGCTCCCCTACGTGCAGCGTCCGGAGTATACGGAAGGCTACGAGGGCTTTTATCACCTTGAGGGTGTATCTGCGACCGTCGATCACGCCACAGCGCGCTATATCGTCCGCGACCATGACGCCGCCAAGTTCCAGCAGAAACTCGACCTTATTGATGCCGCCGCCTCGATGCTCAACCAGCGTCTGGGTGAGGAGCGCGTGACAGTCGAGATTAAGCAGCAGTATCGAAATATGGCCGAGATCGTTTGTGACTTTCCCGAGCTTATTGATGTTGCCAAGGAAGCCTACCTTGCCTGCGGCGTTGAGCCCCAAGTGCTGCCGATTCGCGGCGGCACCGACGGCGCGCAGCTGTCGTTCCGCGGTCTGCCCTGCCCCAACCTTTCCACCGGCGGCTATTGCTACCACGGCGTCAACGAATTCGTCCCGGTCAGTTCGCTCGTCAAGATGACCGACGTGCTCCAGGAGCTCGTCGCCCGCTTTGCATAAGCCTGGCTGCACAAGTCAAAAAGACGAATCGCCCCGTCCTCAACCAAGAACGGGGCGATTTTTTGCTGCAATGAGAACAGGTTGACGCACGCCAGCCTCTTAACGCAAGGAGTGTCCCTAACTGCCGGCAGAAAAGGAACGTCCCCAAGTGCCGCAAAATGACGAGATCCACTCTCGCTTTGTGGGTAGTCATTGGGGACGTTCTTGTTTGACTAGTCGTTTAAGAACGTCCCCAATGACTACCCAACGACTAGTCCGGACCAAGGCAACGCCGATGTTTTGGCAACGACAGCGAAAACCCGCCAGAGCGAGCAAGGTGCCTTGAAACGAGGCGGCATTGATCTTTTGATCATGCCGCCGAAGTTGAAAGGCAGATTGCCGCTCTGGCGGGTTTGCAGCGTCAACTGGTTACGCGGGCTGGTAAGCCCGCGTAACCCTAATAATTGGCTTCGTAGCCGTTGCCGTCACCGGTGGGCTCTTCGTAGTAGTCCGAATCGCTTGAATCGCTTGAGTCATCGGAATCGTCAGAGCTGACCGATGAGGTTGCGGTACCGTTTGCGTAGTCGTCAGACGTGTTGTTGTTCAGGTCGCCGATCGTAGAGCTGGAACCGTCGGAAAGACCCATGGTGTTGGGACCCTTGGGATCCTTGCCGGCATCGACGCGCTCCATCATTTCCTTGAGCTCGTCCTCGTAGACAAAGACGTAGCTCACACCGTCGATCATGGTGCTGTCGTCGGCGTACGAGGGCAGGTTGGCCGAGTAGATACCGTCGACATCCATACCGCGCATGGCGTTGACCGTAGCCACGATATCCTGAACGCTCATATCGGTTACGAGCATATCGGACAGCGAATTAACCAGGCCAAAGATCTTCGTGGCATCGAAGTTATTGAGAATCTGGTTGGCAAGGGCGCCAAGCACCTGACGCTGGTGGCGCATGCGCGTGTAATCGCCGTCGGCATAGGTGTAGCGACAGCGGGCATAGGTAAGGGCGGTGGCACCGTCCATATGCTGCTGGCCAGCGGTAATCTTAATATCCAGGTGCTCGGGGTCGTCAACATCATCGGTTGCGTTAATGTCGATACCGCCAACCGAATCAATCAGCGCCTGCATACCGTCGAAGCTGACCTCGGCATAGTGGGAAATCTGAACACCGCACAGCTCGTTAACCGCCTCGACCATGGCCTCGGCGCCGCCAACGGTATGGCAGGCGTTGATCTTCATGGTCTCGCCCTTGTACTCGACCTTGGTGTCGCGCGGAACGGAAATGAGCGTCGCCTGCTTTTGCGTGGGGTCGATGCGTGCCAGGATAATCGAGTCGGCACGATACGTATCCTCGCCCGGACGGCCGTCGGTGCCAAGAAGCAGCACGTAGAACGGATCCTTTGCCTCATCGGTGTCAACCAGAACCCGACGCAGATTGTCGGTAATGACATTAGAATCGCCGAGCTTGCCCATAATGGTGGCAAACCACAGGCCGGCAGCGGTAGTGGCACTCAGCAGCACGCCAAGCACGACAATGAGCGCGACGTGACGAATCGTGTGGCTACGACGACGTTGACGAGCGCGCTCGGAATAGCGAGCCACGTTATCGCGACTGTAGATCTTGGCCTGCGCACCAGTTGAGGGTCTTCGGGCGGTGGTATCCGCGAGGGGCTTTTTATTAAACATAGGCAACCTGTATTAGTAGATGACGGGATCGGGGACGGTAGCATGCTCGACATGCGCGCCGAGCGCCTGCAGCTTTTCGACAAACTGCTCGTAGCCGCGCTTGATGTGATGAATGGCCGAAACCTCGGTCGTCCCGTCGGCGATCAAGCCCGCTACGACGAGGGCCGCTCCGCCACGCAGATCGGGCGAGGTAACCTGTGCACCCGAGAAGCCCTTGACGCCATGAATCATGGCATGATGACTCTCGATACGAATGTCGGCACCCATGCGCACCAGCTCAGAGGCAAACATAAAGCGATTCTCGAAGATGTTCTCGGTAATAACGGAACTGCCGTCGGCAAGGGCGGAGAGTACCATAATCTGTGCCTGCATGTCCGTCGGGAAGCCGGGGAACGGAAGCGTCTGGATGTCGACCGGCTTGATACGCTCGGCGCGGTTCACATGGACGCCATCCTCGACGCGCTCGCAATCGATGCCCATGAGCTCCATCTTCTTGAGCACCATGCCCAAGTGAATGGGGCAAAAACCCGTGACGTCGACACCGCGATCGTCGGCCATCAGCGCACCGGCGACGATAAAGGTACCGGCCTCGATGCGGTCGCCCACTACGCGATGGGTAACAGGATGCAGCTCTTCCACGCCCTCGATGGTCACGACGGGCGTGCCGGCGCCGACAATCTTAGCGCCCATCTCGTTGAGCATGTTGGCGAGATCGACGATCTCGGGCTCGCGGGCGGCATTGTCGATAACCGTGGTACCCTGTGCGCGCACAGAGGCCATGATGAGGTTCTCGGTCGCACCGACGCTGGCGAACTCGAGCGTGACGGTGGTACCGCGCAGACCTTGGGGCGCATTAGCGTTGATGTAACCATGGGCGGTATCGAACTCAACGCCCAGGGCCTCAAGACCAAGAATGTGCATATCGATCTTGCGAGCACCCAGGTTGCAGCCGCCCGGCATGGCAATCTTGGCGCGATGGAAGCGACCCAGCAGGGGTCCCATGACGGCGGTGGAAGCACGCATCTTGGCAACGAGCTCGTAGGGGGCCTCCCAAGAATCGACCTGAGAGGTATCAATCTCGAGCGTGTGCTCGTCGAGAACATCGATCGTAGCGCCCATGCCCTTGAGCACCTTGCCCATCACATGGACATCGGAAATATCGGGCACGTTCTGCAGCGTCGTCTTGCCCGGCGCCAGAAGCGTTGCCGCCATGAGTTTGAGCGCGGAGTTCTTGGCGCCCGAGACGGGCACGGAGCCTCCGATGGCGTGGCCACCCTCAACGCGGATAATATCCAAGGTCTACCCTTTCAAAAAGCATGCCCGGGATGGCTGGGCCATCCCGGGCATGATGTGTTCGCAAATGGTCGAACGCTAAATCGTTTGACTATTGGGCAAGCTTGAGCTTACACCATGCGATTTCATTATAGAGGTAGGCGCGGCGTGCATCATCCTCCGACAAATTACCCAGCTTCTCTTCAAAACCTTGAATATCAGCTTTAAGCTTGTCGGCATCGACGGTCGCCAAATCGCAAGCGCGCTCGGCGAGAACGGTCACGACATCGTCCGCAACCTGGGCATAGCCGCCGGCCACGGCAAACGTGTGGTCGACAGTGCCCATGGCCTTATCGGAAACGCGAACGTAACCGCGGTCGATCGTGCAGATCTCGCTGGAGTGAGCAGGCAGAACGCCAAACTCGCCATCCGTGGACGGAATCGACACAAACGCAGCGTCGCCCTCATAGGCGCAGCTCACGGGGCACACGATGCGGATACGCATAACCTACTTCTCCCCCATCTTGCGGGCGCGCTCGCGCACGTCCTCAATCGTGGAAGCATAGCGGAAAGCCTGCTCGGGCAGGTCGTCGGCCTTGCCGTCGACAATCTCGGCGAAAGAGCGGACGGTATCCTCGACGCGGACGTAGACACCGGGGTTGCCGGTGAACTTCTCGGCGACGTGGAAGGACTGCGAGAGGAACTGCTGAATCTTACGGGCACGGTTGACCGTAAGGCGCTGCTCCTCGGACAGCTCGTCCATACCCAGAATGGCGATGATGTCCTGAAGGTCGGAGTACTCCTGCAGGAGCTCCTGGACCTTGACGGCGACACGGTAGTGCTCCTCGCCGACGATCGAGGGATCGAGAGCGTCAGAGGAAGACGCAAGCGGGTCGATAGCCGGGAACAGGCCGAGCGACGAAATGCTACGCGAAAGAACCGTGGTGGCGTCGAGGTGCGTAAACGTCGTGGCAGGCGCCGGGTCGGTCAGGTCGTCTGCGGGGACGTAGACAGCCTGGACGGAGGTAATGGAGCCCGTCTTGGTCGAGGTAATGCGCTCCTGGAGGTCGCCCATCTCGGTTGCCAGCGTGGGCTGGTAACCAACGGCGGACGGCATACGGCCCAGCAGTGCGGAAACCTCGGAACCCGCCTGGGAGAAGCGGAAGATGTTGTCGATGAACAGCAGAACGTCTTGGCCGCGATCACGGAAATACTCAGCGGTGGTAAGGCCGGCCAGACCGATGCGCAGACGCGCTCCGGGCGGCTCGTTCATCTGGCCATAGACCAAGCAGGTCTTGTCGATAACGCCAGACTCGCTCATCTCGAGGAACAGGTCGGTGCCCTCGCGGGTACGCTCGCCGACGCCGGTGAACACCGAGGTGCCGCCGTGCTCCTGCGCGAGGTTGTTGATGAGCTCCTGAATCAGAACGGTCTTGCCGACGCCGGCGCCGCCGAACAGGCCTGTCTTGCCGCCACGGATGTAGGGCTCGAGCAGGTCGACGGCCTTGATGCCGGTCTCGAAGATCTCGGTCTTGGTGGTGAGCTCGTCGAAACGGGGCGCTGCATGGTGGATGGGGTAGAACTCCTCCACCTCGGGCATGGGCTTGCCGTCGACGGGCCTGCCCATGACGTTCCAAATGCGGCCGAGCGTCTTGGGGCCAACGGGCATCTTCATGGGCTCACCGGTATCGGTGGCGATGAGGCCGCGCTGCAGGCCGTCGGTCGAGGACATGGCGACCGTGCGGACGACGCCGCCCGGAAGCTGGCTCTCGACCTCGAGGATCGTGCTCAGATGACCGATCGGGGTCTCGGCCTCGACCGTGAGCGCGTTGTAGATCGGGGGCACCGCGCCGTCAAACTTGACGTCGACGACAGGGCCGATGATTCGCACGATGCGACCATCACCGGCAGTCGTCTTCTTGGTGGCTTCCTCGACCGCAAGCTTTACGGTGTTATTAGCCATTACTGTTCCTCCAATGCTGAGGCTCCGCCGACGATCTCGTTAATCTCGGTCGTGATCGAAGCCTGGCGCACGCGACTATACGTGCGGGTAAGGGTCGAGATGATCGCGGTGGCGTTTTCCGTCGCGGAGTGCATGGCCTTGCGGCGTGCACCCTGCTCGGCAGCCGCCGAATCGATCAGGGCCTGGTAGATGACCGTCAGGATATAAGACGGCACAAGCTTGCCGAGAACATGCTCGGGAGAGGGCACGAACTCGAACGTGGACGAGATGCGCTTAGGGGCGTCGGTCTCGTTCTTACGCGGACCGTGGGCCATAGCGATCATCTCGGGGTCGAGCGGCAACAGATGCTCGACGCGAAGCTCCTGATCCACGCGGTTCTTGGCGTGGTGGTAGACAAGCTCGACACGGTCAAGCTCACCGGCACGATACGCATCGCAGATATGAGAGGAGATCATGCGGGCCTGATTGAAATCGGGCTCAGAGGAGTTGCCCTCAAAGTGCATGACAACGTTTGCGCGGTCACGGAAATACGTGGCCGGCTTACGCCCGCACGCGATGATCTCGCACTCGATGCCGTCGTTCGCCCAAGAAGCGGCGAGCTTTTCGGCCGTGCGCTCCACCGTCGTATTGAAACCGCCGGCAAGGCCGCGGTCCGAGGCAATAACGACAATCAGGCCATGCTTGACGCTCTCATGCTTCTGCAGCATGGGATCGGTGCCCGAACAGGAGGCGTCACCGGCGACCGTCAACATGACGTCGGTCAGCGCCTCCTTATAGGGCTCGGCCTGCTTGGAGCGATCGAGGGCACGACGGATCTTGGCCGTAGAGACCATCTCCATCGTGCGCGTGATCTGCTTGGTCGTGGTAACCGAGGAGATTCGCTTCTTAATGTCGCGAAGGTTGGCCATGGGGCTTAGTTCTCCTCTGATCCAGAAACATCCGAATGGTGCTTGGCCATGAACTGCTGCTTGAAGTCGCCGATGACGCGCAAGAGCTCAGCCTTGGTGTCATCATCGATCTTCTTGGCGCGAACCTTGTCGAGCAGCGAGCCAAAGCCATTGTCCATGTACTCGATGAGCTCGGCACGGAAAGGCAGCACGTCGGCGATCTCCAGGTCATCCAGGAAGCCCTCGTTGCCAGCGAACAGCGTAACGATCTGCTCGCCAACCTCAAACGGCTTGTAACGCGGCTGCTTCAGGAGCTCGGTCATGCGAGCACCGTGGGTCAGCTGCTTCTGAGTAGCCTCGTCGAGGTCGGAGCCGAACTGCGTAAAGCCAGCGAGCTCCTGATAGGAAGCGAGGTCCAGACGGAGGTTGCCGGCGACCTGCTTCATGGCCTTGGTCTGCGCATCGCCACCGACGCGGGACACGGAGATACCCACGTCGACTGCCGGGCGCTGACCCTGGAAGAAGAGCTCGGACTGCAGGTAGATCTGACCATCGGTAATGGAAATGACGTTGGTCGGAATGTAGGCCGAGACGTCGCCGTCCTGGGTTTCGATGATCGGCAGTGCCGTCATGGAGCCGTAGCCGTTCTTCTTGGACATCTTGACGGCACGCTCGAGCAGACGAGAGTGCAGGTAGAAGATGTCGCCAGGATAGGCCTCGCGTCCGGGCGGACGATGCAGCGTCAGCGACATCTGACGGTAGGCCACAGCCTGCTTGGACAGGTCATCGTAGATGACGAGCACGTGGCCGCCGGGGTTGGTCTCGCTGGCGGGCTTGCCGTCCTCGCCGTTGTACATAAAGAACTCGCCAATAGCGGCACCGGCCATAGGCGCGATGTACTGCATAGGGGCGGAATCGGCAGCGGTGGCCGAAACGATGATGGTGTAGTCGAGCGCACCGTGCTGAGCGAGGGTCTCGCGGATGTTGGCAACCGTGGAGGCCTTCTGGCCGATGGCGACATAGATGCAGACCATGCCCTTGCCGCGCTGGTTGAGGATAGCGTCGATGGCGATGGCGGTCTTACCGGTCTTACGGTCACCGATGATGAGCTCACGCTGACCGCGGCCAATAGGCACCATGGAGTCGATAGCGAGCAGACCGGTCTGAACCGGCTCGCACACCGGGGTACGATCGATGACGCCGGGAGCCTTGAACTCGATGGGGCGACGGTGCGTAGCGACGATGTCGCCCAGGCCGTCGATGGGCTGGCCGAGCGGATTGACGACGCGGCCGAGCATGGCACGGCTCACGGGGATATCCATAACGCGGCCAGTGGTGCGGCACTCGTCGCCTTCCTTGATGGAGTCGACGGCACCGAACAGAACGGCGCCGACCTCGTCACGGTCAAGGTTTTGGGCAAGGCCGAAGACGGTCTCACCGGTATCGGAGCTCTTGAACTCCAGAAGCTCGCCTGCCATGGCGCTCTTGAGGCCGGAGACGCGCGCGATGCCGTCGCCTACCTCGTCGACCGTTGAAACCTCATGCGTATCGACCGTCGCGGAGAGGCTCGTGAGCTGCTCCTGCAGTTTCTTGGCGATATCCTGGGCATTGAGGGTTTCGGACATTAGGCTTCACCTCCGTACGAATTAGCAGAGTTTGCGAGGGTCTCCTGCGCGATGCGCAGCTGCGTCTTGACGGAAATGTCACGACGCTCGCCGCGGGCCTCGAGCACCAGGCCGCCCACGATAGACGGGTCGACCTGCTCGATAAGGAATACCTTGCGGCCGAAGTCCTGCTCGCATTTCTTAGTGATGGTTTGACGCAGCTCGTCGTCGAGCGGGATCGCCGTGGTGACGGTCACGCCCACTACATCCTCGTCTTCCTCGGCAACATACTTAAAGGCAGCTGCCACCTTGGGAAGAAGGTCGAGCTGGTCGCGCTTGGACATGGTGTCGAGCACGGCGATGATCTCGGGGCTGGCAGAAGCCAAGCGCTCGATCATCTCGAGGTCCTCGAACACATGGTTCTCGGCCTTAGCGGCTTCCAGAAGGGAGCGCGCATAGGTCTCGAGCACCTTGTCCTGATAGCGGCTAGTCGGCATTCAGGCTACCTGCTTCCTGGATGTAGCGCTCGATGAGCTTCTTCTGCTCGGTCTCGTCCTCGAGTGCCTCGCCCACGATCTTGGTGGCGACGGCAACGGACAGGTCGGCGATGGAGCTCGCGGCACCGGCGTAGATGGACTTGCGCTCGTCCTCGACGGTCGTATGGGCCTTGGCGATAATCTCCTCGGCCTCCTTGTGAGCAGCCTCGATGATACGGGCGCGCTCGGACTCGGCGTCCTTGCGGGCCTCGAGAACGATGTCGGCAGCCTGACGACGGGCGTCGGTGACGATCGAGTCGGACTCAGCGCGCTTGGAGATAGCCTCCTGCTTGGTCTTCTCGGCCTCGTCGAGGCTCTCCTCGATCTTCTTGCCGCGCTCCTCCATGGTTTTCATGATGCCCGGCAGGGCGACCTTGGCCAGCACGATCCAGATAATCAGGAAGGCGATAAGCGCCGGGATGAACTCCGCCATCTTAGGGATGAGGATGTCCGCACCGGCGGCGCCGTCCTCGGCGAACGCGGAAACCGGCATGAGCAGCGCGGCCGCGGACGCGGAGAGTGCGATCGCGCTCTTCTGGGATGAAAGATTCATACTTGACGCTCCGTGCTATTTAACGATCAGCGCGACAACGAAGCCGATCAGAGCCAGAGCCTCGCCGAAGGCGGAGCCCATGATGAAGACGGTGAACACGCGGCCCTGGACCTCAGGCTGACGGGCCATAGCACCCGTAGCACCCAGAGCAGACAGGCCGATAGCAAGACCAGCGCCGATAACACCGAGACCGTAACCGATAACTCCCACGATTCCTCCTTTGTCGTGCGTGTCTTATTTCACGCAGGATAACCTTTTTATAACTGCCGGGCTCCATGGGTACGGGCACCGGCGGTTTAACGAATTGCCTTACCTTTAAGGCGCGAACGGAAGACTACTCCTCCTCCGCGACCTCCTCTGCCTCGGAGACATACACGGCGGTAAGGACCGTGAAGACGTAAGCCTGGATGGCGCCGACCACAAGCTCGATCGCATAGATCAGGATGAGGATGGCAAGCCAGGCCAGCGAAGGCAGGGCGCCGACGGCGTGGGCCGCGGAAACCTGCTGAAGCAGCGGCTGCATGAACATGCTCGCCATGATGGCGAACGAGCCCATGACCACGTGTCCTGCGAACATGTTGCAGAACAGACGGACGGCGAGCGTGATGAGGCGCAGGAAGGTCGAGAAAAGCTCGACGACCCACACGAGCACGTTCATCGGGAAGCTCACGCCCTGCGGGGCGAGGCTCTTGATGTAGCCGATCACGCCGTGAGCCTTGCATCCGTAGTAGATGAAGTACACGAAGGCGAAAATGGCGAGTGCGGCGGTGGAGCCGATTGCGCCGGTGCCGGGCTTCATTCCCGGGATCAGGCCGATCATGTTATTGATCAGGATGAACAGGAAAAGCGAGCACAGGAACGGGAAGTGCTTCTTCCAGTTCTCACCCACGACACCCTTGCCGATATCGTTCTCGACGTACTCGATGATGTACTCGAAACCGTTGACGAAGAAGCCCTTGGGAACCAGGGTCTGCTTCTTCTTGAACACGGCCAGGACGATCAGGAGCACGATCGTGGAGACGATCAGCCAAAACGAGTACTGCGTGATACCGCAGCTCAGATCGCCCACGACAGGGGTGGAGCTGAACTCGCTGACCAGATGATTAATCTCATCAGGCAGCTTTTCAAAAATTTCCACGACTTACCTTTCGACCTCATGAGGATCTCGCAGCGCCTTGGCGACGCGAACCGCGCAGGCGGCCATAAAGGCCACGAAGCCGATCGCCTCGCCCAGGAGGAACATGCGAAATGCCTCTCCGAACAACACAAACACAACCAAGGTAAAGACAAGCAACGCGATTGCCGAGACCGCGAGACTCACCATACCCTTGAGCATGTCCGCATTCTGCTTATCGTCAAGAACCGGCTTGAGCGTAAAGACAAAGGGAAGGAAGGCAATCGCGCCCGCGATGGCACCTGCAACGATAGCGAGCAGATCGGCTATCTGAAACACTGGCGTCCTCACTTTCCTTTTTTATCGCCTCACAGGACAGTTCCCGCCAAACATTGGTGACTATTGTACGAGCCAATCGCTAAAGTACAACCGAAAAAGCATCGGTTAATACGCACCTGTTCGTTTTCTTAAGACCTTCTTTATGCCGCAGGTACGGTAATACGTTTTTTCGCGAACCCCTCTGGGCTAAACGTCCGTTAACAGGAGTGCGCGTGGACGTCTTTTACTCGCCCGCGCGCACCATTTCTTCGTATTTGTGACCGTAGCCGACAAGGCCCGACGACTACAGCGTGCCGTAGATGCGGTCGCCGGCATCGCCCAAGCCGGGGACGATGTAGGCGGCCTCGTTGAGGTGGTCGTCGATGGCGCAGGTATAGATATGCACGTCGGGGTCTTTCTCGGTCAGCGACTTGAGGCCCTCGGGGGCCGCGACGATGCACAGCATGCGGATGTCCTTGACACCGCGCTCGCGCAGGTAGCTGATGGCCATCTCGGCCGAACCGCCCGTGGCGAGCATGGGGTCGACGACCAGGCAGATGCGCTGATCGATATCCTTGGGCATCTTGCAGTAATACTCATGCGGCTCGTGGGTAACCTCGTCGCGCTCCATGCCAATGTGGCCCACGCGGGCAGAAGGCACCAGGTCGAGGATGCCGTCGACCATGCCAAGGCCCGCGCGCAGAATGGGGACGATGGCGAGCTTCTTGCCGGCAAGCTGCTTGAACGTGGCGGTCGTGATGGGAGTCTCGACTTCGACATCCTCCATGGGCAGGTCGCGCATGGCCTCGTAGCCGTCAAAGAGCGCGAGCTCGCGTACGAGCTGGCGGAACTGGTTGGTGCCGGTGCTCTTGTCGCGCAGGATCGACAGCTTATGCTGGACGAGCGGATGATCGACAAGCGTCACGCGGGACGTATCGTAGGTAACGGTCATGGATCTTGCCCCTTTCATTGCGGCCGCAAGATGGCCTTGCTGACATGGCGCGCCGCGGTGCTGTTGCCGCACGCCGTGCATAAGTTTAGCGGTTTGTTGTATCGAGTGCCCCGTCGCAGCCCTATTGAGCGGTGCTGAGCGAACGCCTGACCGCATCGTGCCAACCGTCCAGGTTGTGCTCGCGACGCTCAACGGACATATGGGGATGGAATGTCTTGACGATCTGGGTGTTTTGCTCCAGCTCCTCCAGATCCTCCCAATACCCAACCGCGAGGCCCGCCAGATACGCGGCACCGATCGCCGTTGTCTCCACCGACTCACATTGCAGTACGGGGATATCCAGCAAGTCTGCCTGGAACTGCATGATGAACTCGTTGCGCGAGGCGCCGCCATCGACGGACAGGCGCTCGATCGAAAGACCCACGTCCTGCTCCATGGCACGCAGCACGTCATAGCTCTGATAGGCCATGGACTCGCAAGCGGCACGCACGATGGTCGCGCGACTCGAGGCGCCGGTCAGACCGCATACGATGCCGCGGGCGTGCGCGTCCCACCAAGGAGCACCCAAGCCCGCAAAAGCGGGGACAAAGTAGCATCCCTCGTTATCGCCGATCGAGGAGGCGAGCTGTGCCGATTCGGATACGTTGGAGATAACGCCCATGTTGTCGCGCAGCCAGTTCATCGTTGAGCCGGCGGCAAAAATAGAGCCCTCGAGCGCATAGCTGACCTTGCCGTTCGCAGCGATACCGATGGTGGAGACCAGGCCATTCTTGGATTCGACGATCTCGTCGCCGGTGTTCATGAGCATAAAGCAGCCCGTGCCATAGGTGTTTTTGGTCTGGCCGGGATGGAAGCAGCAGTGACCGAACAGCGATGCCTGCTGGTCGCCCGCCACACCCATGATGGGCGGCATGTTGGTCATGATGTCGCTCGCGACGCGGCCGTAGTCACCGGCGCTCCAACGGACCTCGGGCATCATGGCACGCGGGATGTCGAAGAGAGCCAGCAGGTCATCGTCCCAGTCCAGCGTATGAATATTGAAGAGCGCCGTGCGGCTGGCGTTGGTGTAGTCGGTGGCGAAGGTTTGGCCGCCGGTGAGGTTATAGATGAGCCAGGTATCGATGGTGCCAAACATGAGGTCGCCCGCTGCCGCGCTCTCGCGCGCGCCGTCGACGTTGTCGAGAATCCACTGCACCTTGGAGGCCGAGAAATACGGGTCGAGCGTAAGTCCCGTGCGGGAACGCACCAGCTCCTCGCAGCCCTGCTCGGCCAGTTTATCGATTGTCGAGGCGGTGCGGCGACACTGCCAAACGATGGCGTTGTAGATAGGCTGGCCACTCACGCGGTCCCACACCACCGTGGTCTCGCGCTGGTTGGAGATACCGATGGCGGCGATGCGATCGGAATGGATGCCGCTCTTAAACTGGACCTCCATCATCACGCCGATCTGGCTGGCAAGCACCTCCGTGGGATCCTGCTCCACCCAGCCGGGGCACGGGAAGCTGGTTTTGACGCTACGACGCGCCTGGGCGACGATGCAGCCGTACTCGTCGACGATGGTCGCGAGTACCGAGGTGGTGCCGCAGTCGAGCGCCATGATGTAGGAACCGCCAAAGCTAAACGAGGCGTCTTCCATACCCAGGCTACCTAGATTCAACGACATCGCTTACACCTTTCTATTGCATCGGGTCGGACAGGACCCGCTCGATCTCTGATGCGGGAAGTGCGCCTTGGCGCAGGATCTGGAGCTCGCCATGCTTAAACGTCACGATGGTCGAAGCATCGCGGCACGGCGTCTCGCCCGCGTCGACGGCCACATCGACCCCCTCCAGAATACGGTCCTCAACGGCGGCAAAGCTTGCCGGCGCGGGCGCGCCGTGCGTGTTGGCGCTGGTGCAGGCAAGCGGACTGCCACAAGTACGGATGAGCGCCTGCACCACGGGCGAGGCCGACGCGCGAAGGGCCACCGTATCGTCGGCGGCGCGCATAAAGGTCGGCACGCAGGGCGCCGCCTTGACCACGATAGTCAGGGCGCCCGGCCAGCATCGTCGCGCGAGTACGCGAGCCTCTTCGGGGATATCCACGCCATAGCGGTCGAGTGCTTCGGCATTATCAACCAGCCAGGCGACCGTTTGGGTGAGCTTGCGCTGCTTGAGGGTAAAGATGCGGCGGTAGCCGGTACCGAGCGCAGGGACCGCGGCGCCATTGACGACAGCCTGCGGATCGCGCGGCCACGATGGGAATTCGCTTGTATCTTGGGGTACGGCGTCCGAGAAGGCGTTGACTGCCACGGCGACACCGTAGACGGTCTCGGTCGGGATCAAGGCCAGGCCGCCGCAGCCGAGCACCTCGGCCGTGCGCTCGACGGCGAGCCGATGCGGCTCGCGCGTTCCCTCGTATACCCGATAGACCGTCTGCATGTGTATGCCAGCCCCTTACGCTCTGGTGAAAGTTTGTTTACTGAGGGGCATTCTCGCACGAAACATTCAGCCTATTTGCCCAGAGCGCATGTTGGTTTGGTGAGCGGCTCTAGTAGTCGGTGAAAGTGAGGGGGTTATTGGACTGCGACGAACTTCTTTGGCCTGCCGGCGTGGCATCTTTGGGCGGCGTAGCGCTCGATGCTGTCTATCGTTATCATCCGACGGCCGTCGACGAGTTCAACATCGAGTTTTCCGGCTTTGACCAGCGCGGTAATCCGCGGAGCGGAGACTTTGAGGTCCAGCGCTGCATCTTTAAATGTTCGGCACGCCGCTTCCCGAGCGTCCTCGTGGTCGATTTCGACTGAAAGGGCCACGACCTCGGCCGAGCGTTCGTACCCTGCCGGAGTCAAACCGTTGTTGAGGTCGTCGGCCAAAAACGCCATCAGCGCCTCGGTGGCATGGGTAATCGCTTCTTCGCGCGTATCGCCATCGGCAAAGGCGCCGGGAAGCTGCGGGAAGCTGGCGCAGTAACCGTCGTCTTCTTTTATGAGAACGCAGTCATAGGTAAATCGCTGCCTCATTTTGCCTCCAACTACCATCCAGCTTGGCGACGAATACTTGCCCACGTGCCCTTCTTTGGTCGATCACCACCAGAGCCGTTCACGGTGACAACACGATCGCCAGAAACATACTTAGCATGACTACCGACTTGCGCGACCTTCACGAATCCATCGTGCTTGAGTAGGGCAATGATATCCCGAAAGGTAGGAGGTTGCATGGGCCGACCTCTTTCAGCCGTCCTAATTATAAACTACTTTATAATTTTTGCTAACCAGTTAATAAATATTACTGGCGCTGTTTGGGCTCGGTGACGATGGCTCGGACGATGCGGGGGCGATCGGTGAGGTCGCGGACGATGCACACGTCCGACAGACCCGCTTGACGACAGAGCTCGGCCGCGGCATCGAGGGCGCCCTCGTAGAGCTCGCAGGCAAAGAGGCCGCCGGCGCGCAACATGTAGGGCGCCGCGTTGAGCAGGCGGCGGAAGATGTCCAGGCCGTCGGCGCCACCCTCGAGCGCCAGATCGGGCTCAAAGTCCTTGACCTCGTGCGGCAGCGAGCGCATGACATCGGTGGGGATGTAGGGCGGGTTGGAGACGAGTACGTCAAAGGTGCCCCACTCTTCACGGGGAATGGAGCTCACCAGGTTCGTGAGACTGAAGGCGACCTCGTCGGACGTGAGGCCAAGCGCATCGCGGTTTTTGGTAGCAAGGTCGATGGCGCGCGGCTCGATATCGGTAGCAGTGCAGGTGACGTGGCCGCGACGCTCCCAGGCGATCGAGAGCGAGATACAGCCCGTGCCGCAGCCGACCTCGAGAACGCGGGCAGTGCGGGGCTCGGCTGGGGCAGGCGAAGCGGCATCCTGAGCTGAAGCCGTCTCCTGGTCGGCACCCTCGATGGCGATGCCGTATTCGTCGAGCTCGGACTCGGCGGCTTCCGCGACTTCGGCTTCTGCTGCCTGCGCGGCGGCCTCCTCGGCCTCGCGGTCGGCCAGCTCCTCGGCATAGGCACGGCTGCCGAGCACGTCGCTACCCAGCGCAGCCTCATCGGCGGCCGTCAGGTTGGCGGCACGGCGCTCGGCGGTCGCGCGTTCGTCTGCCAGCGCGGCCTCAGCCTTGCGTGCCTCCTCGACCTCATCGTTCCAAGGCAGCTCAACACGCTGACGGGCAGCAGCCTCGGGGCTCAGCACCTCGGCATCCAGATAATTGAGGACTTCCTCGACGAGCATCTCGGTCTCGGGACGCGGAATGAGCACACCGGGGGCGCACGCGACGTCGATCATGCGAAACTGCGTGCTGCCCGTGATGTATTGCAGCGGTTCACCTTTAGCGCGACGAACAACGGCCGCGTGCATGGTCTCGAGCTGAGCCGCGTTAAGCGTCTCGTCCATGCGCATATATAAGTCGATGCGTACCAAACCCGTGGCAGCGCAGAGCAGCCACTCGGCAGAAAGACGGGGGTGCTCCTCGCCGCGCTCGGCCAGGTACTCCTTGGTCCACTCGAGACAGCGCTTGATGGTCCAAATCTCGTTTGCCATGGGGCCCTCCCCTCTTAAGCGCCGGACGGCGCGCGAATGTCGGAGCAGATTGTACGCGAGGCCAGCGCTTGGCAAGGGACGATTGAAGGCGATTATCGAGAATCAGCCCAGAATTTTGCTTGGAACCTGCCTGAAATGTTCATTCGTCGACGTCTAAATCTGCATTCGTCAAGCTTTTGGCAAGGTTGACCCAAAACTGACCAATATCTAACCAAGAACTTGCCACATCGCTTGACGCGCGACCCATCAAAAATCGCCCCGCGACTTCTTGAACGATTTTTCGAGCAATATTTTCAATAGCAGATATATGCCGTCAATTACCTTAAGCAGGTAAGCAGCTCAAATGCCATAACAGCCGACTGAATAAAATATCAAGGCAATGTCACCAATGACTCCCTACGAATCATTTGACAACCAAGGAAACGCCGATGTTTTGGCAATGTCAGCGAGCGACGTCCAGAGCGAACAAGTTGGCATGAAAAAGGCAAGGCATAGACCTTCTGGTCATGCCTTGCCTTTTGAATGACAAATTGTCGCTCTGGGCGGCGCGCAGCGTCGAGTCGTTACGCGGTTTGTAAAACCGCGTAACCTACACGGCCTGTGCCAGCTTCTCGGCTCGCTCGGCGGCGGCGAGTGCCTCGATGACCGTGCCGAGCTGGTCGCCCAGGAGGACGCCGTTGTAGGTGGAATTGAAGCCGATGCGGTGATCGGTCACGCGGTCCTGGGGCTGGTTGTAGGTGCGGATCTTCTCGGAACGGTTGCCGTGGCCGATCTGGCTCTGGCGCTCGGCACCGAGCTCTGCCTGCTGCTTCTCGAGCTCCATCTCGTACAGGCGGGCGCGCAGCATCTGCATGCAGACCTCGCGGTTCTGGATCTGGGAGCGCTGTTCCTGCGACTGCACCACGGTGTTGGTGGGAAGGTGGGTGATGCGCACGGCGGAATAAGTGGTGTTAACGCACTGACCGCCAGGGCCGGAGGCGCAGTAGGTGTCGATGCGCAGGTCGGACTGGTTGATCTGGACGTCGATCTCCTCGGCCTCGGGAAGCACGGCGACAGTTGCCGTGGAGGTCTGGATACGGCCCTGGGACTCGGTCTTGGGAACGCGCTGGACGCGGTGCACGCCGGACTCGAACTTCATGACGGAGTAGACGCGGTCGCCCTCGACCTTGAACTCAATGGACTTAAAGCCGCCGGCCTCGCTGGGGCTGGAGTCGAGCACGGTGGTCTTCCAGCCGCGCGACTCGCAGAAGCGCTGATACATCTTGTACAGGTCGCCGGCGAAGATGGCCGCCTCGTCGCCACCGGCGGCGGAGCGAATCTCGACGATGGTGTTCTTGTCGTCGTTGGGGTCGCTCGGGATGAGCATGTACTTGATGTCTTCCTCGAGCTGGGGAAGCTTGGCCTCGTTTTCGGAGATGTCCATCTGGAGCATCTCCTTCTCATCGGCATCGGTAGTATCGTGGAGCATTTCCTTGGCAGCCTCGATGTCATCGAGCGCGCCGATGTACTCGCGCGAGGCAGCGATGAGGTCGGACTGGTGCGCGTACTCCTTGTTGAGACGCGTGAACTCCTTGATATCGGAGGCGACGGCTGGGTCGGAAAGCTTCTTCTCGAGCTCCTCGTAGGCCTTGATGATCTTTTCGAGCTTGTCGCGCATGACGGACTCCTTTTATATGCGTGAAGGTGAAAATCGGCAGAATTGATGGGGCGCGGGGCGCCGCTGCGGGGGTAAAGCCCGGCTAGAACATGTCGATCTTCAGATACATGCGCATCCCTTCGCGTATGGGGGTACATAGTTGCGGTCTAACCCATACATGATAGCGTGCGCAGGCAAACCTGCATACAACCCGCACGGAATCCGACAAAGGGAGAGTCCCTTTGTCGGATTCTAGAGCGTATGGAGCAGGGCGATGAGGAAGCGAACACCCTGGAGGTAGGCGCGGCGGGTGATGCGCTCGTTGGTGCCGTGGACGCCGCGGTCGCACTCGTCATCGTCGACCACAAACGCCGAAAAACGAATGCATTCGGAGCAAATGTGCTGGTAGTTGGCAGCGTCGGTCGCGCCGATCACGGTCGAGGGGACAATCGCCAACGGCTCGGATGATCCGTTTTCCTCCGTCCCCTTTGGATCGCAGAAATAGCGGGCGGCGATGGAGCGAACCGCCTCGAGGCCGGGACCACCGATGCGCGGGGACGGCGAGGGCTCGGAGCTGCCGGGGCCCAGCTCCACTTCGACACGACCGGCAAGGTCCGCCCCGGCAACCGCCTCACGGCAGCGCGCCACAACGTCGGCCACGCTCGTGCCCTCGAGCATGCGGAAGTTAATGTTGGCCCACATATCCTGCGGCATCACGTTGGCGCCGGCGCTGCCTCCCTCGATCTGCGTGGGCGCGCAGGTGGTCGTCACCAGCGGATAGAGCTTCTTGCTGGCGAGGCAATCGCGGACAATGGCGCCCCCGTTGGCGGCAATCTCATCCGCCGTGTAGAGCCCCAGCTCGACAAGCTGCGCGGCAAGCAGATCGGTCACGCGCGTCGGCCACTCGATATCGCAGATTGCGGCGATGGCACGGCTGAGCACCTCGAGCGACGTGCCGCCGTAGGGGTTAGACGAATGCCCGCCCGCGCTCTTCGTCTTGAGCACGATATCGGCATAGCCCTTTTCGGCCAGGTCGGCATGCATAAGCCAGCCCTCGCCCGCGCCGTACTCGGCAGCCGAAACAATACGGTAGTCGCCCTCGTCGATCAGGAACTCGAGCTCAACACCGCGCTCCTCGAGCACGCGGCCGATAGCTCCAGCGCCGTACTGCGTGGTTTCCTCGTCCTGGCCAAAGGCGAGCAACAGCGAACGCTTGTGCTCCCAACCGTGCGCCAATGCATACTCAACCGCCTCGAGAATGCCTGCGACCTGATCCTTCATGTCGATAGCGCCGCGGCCCCAAATGTAGGTGTCGTCCACGTGCCCGCTAAAGGGGGCGTGCGTCCAGTCGGCCTCGGTACCCGGCACCACGGGGACCACGTCCATGTGGCCCATGAGCATAACAGGATTGAGAGCAGGGTCGGAGCCGACAAGCGTCACCAACAGCGAGTGGTCGATAAGCTCGACCTCGCCCGCCGCAAACACGCGCGGCCAGGCCTGCTGCATATAGGCGCGCAGGTCGTCGAAGGGCTGCCAGTCCACCGCCTCGGCATCCATGCTCGAAATGGTCGGAAACGACAGCACGCGGCCCAAGCGCTCGCACGCGCTGACCTCGTCTATATCGGCAAAATCGTCCTCATGCGCAAAGAAGCGCCAAACCTCGGCCATGACATCCTTTCGATTGTGACGACAAAGGCCGCCCCACGGGAGCGGCCCTGCAACGTAAGCGTTTGCGGTCGGTTATTTGTCCTCGAGATAGCGAGAGAGGAACTCACGAGTGCGCTGGTGTTTGGGGTTGCCGAAGAGCTCGGCCGGCGCGGCATCCTCGAGCACCACGCCCTTGTCCATAAAGACCACGCGGTCGGACACCGTGCGGGCAAAGGCCATCTCGTGCGTGACGACGACCATGGTCATGCCGTCGGCGGCGAGCTTGCGCATGACCTCGAGCACCTCGCCCACGATCTCGGGGTCGAGCGCGGAGGTCGGCTCGTCGAACAGCATGATCTGCGGATTCATACATAGGGCACGAGCGATGGCCACGCGCTGTTTTTGACCACCGGACAGGCGGCCAACGGCGGCGTGCGCGAACTTTTCGAGTCCCACGCTCGTCAGATGCTCCATCGCGACCTTCTCGGCCTCGGCCTTGCTCATCTTTTTGAGCGTGACGGGCGCGAGCGTGCAGTTGTCGAGCACATCCATGTTGTTGAACAGGTTAAAGCCCTGGAACACCATGCCGATGTCCTCGCGCAATTTGTTGATGTTGCAGCGCTCGGCCGTGAGGTCCTGGCCGTGGAACCAGATGTGGCCCGCGTCCGGGGTCTCGAGCAGGTTGAGGCAGCGCAGGAAGGTCGATTTGCCCGAGCCCGAGGCGCCGATGATGGTGACAACCTCACCGGAATTGACGGACAGGTCGATGCCCTTGAGCACCTCGAGTGAGCCAAAGCTCTTGCGCAGGCCCTCGACGCGGATAAGCGGCTCTTGGTTTTGCACGGCTGCCGCAGTGCCGGTAGTGGCGGTATCTGCCATGATGATTCTCCTCGTCTTGCGCCTAGTTGGAGCTGGGCAGCGTGGCAGGGGCCTCGGCGCCCAGCTTTTTGCCAAAGGCTTCGAGCAGGCGGCTCGCCACGAGTGTCAGGATCAGGTAGACCACGAGCGCCACGCAGTAGACCTCCATCTGGCGGTAGTACACGCCGGCGACCGTGGTAGTAGCGTACATAAGGTCGAACACGCCGATGACCGAGAGCACCGACGAGTCCTTAATGTTGATGATGAGCTCGTTGGTGAGCGCCGGAATCGCGTTTTTAATGCCTTGGGGGAACACGACTTTGCGCATGGCCTGCCACTGCGACAGGCCCAGCGAGCGCGCTGCCTCGGCCTGGCCGGGATCGATGGACTCGATGCCGCCGCGCAGGACCTCCATCATGTAGGCGGTGGAGTTGAGCGAGATGGTGACGAGGCCGGCGGTGAAGGTACTCCAGATCTGGTTGGCCTGAGCGGTCTCGAAGCCCATGCCGCGCAAAACGGTAAAGCCCGCGTAATAGATGAGCAGGCCCTGGACCATCATGGGCGTGCCGCGCACGATGGTGGAGTAGATGGTCGCAAAGCCGCGGCCGATACTCTTAAAGAAGCGCACCAGGTCGTTGTCCACGCGGTCAAAGGTCTGAATACGCAGGAACACAAAGAGCAGCGCCAGGAAGAATGCGATGACGGTACCGAAGGTCGCAAGCGCGATGGTGATCTCGATACCGCGGATAAAGAAGTCGCCACTCTTGTAGGTCATGTAGACCAGGCTCGACAAAAAGTCGCTGGGGTTGGAATCCGAGACAATGCTCACCTGCACCAGGTCGATAAACGACATGACGCAGCGGTCGATAAAGAAGATCGCCGCGATAGCGACCACAACATAGCTACCCAGGCGCGCGCCGCGGCGGAAACGCTCGAATGCGAACGGCGACTTTTCGCGATAGTCACTCCAGTGCATAAGCTTGGTGACAAGCGCCGCTGCCGACACGACAATCCAGGCCCAAAGAATCGCCCAAAGGCAATCCTGGAAGATACCGGTGGGGGCTAAGAAGCTCAGCGGTGTGGGGTTGCGCTGGCTAAACGCCAGGCCGAGCGCCGCGATGACGCTCGTGCCCAGGTATACATAACGGTGGTCGGCCTTGATAAAGGAGGCCAGACGGTTGATGGCTTTCATGCTGCCTCCCTATGCCGGCTGACGGTCGAGGCACGCGTCCCACATTTGGTCGCGCTCCTCTTGGCTAATGCCCTTGAGTGTCTTGTCGATGAGCTTAAGCAGTTTGTCCGAGCCCTTGCGGCAACCGACGTTTGTCGTAACCTCCTGCTTAAAGCCCTCGCCCTCCGCAAAGCGAATGGGCACGATGCCCGGGTTTTGGGCCATATAGCCCTTCTCGTTTTCGGTGTTGTAGGTCACGGCGTCACAAGTGCCCTGCAGCAGGTTCGAGAACACCGTGGGTACCGAATCGACCGGATTTTTGTGGACGACGCCCGGAATCTCGTCGATGACGGTGTCGAGCATCGTGTCCTTTTGGCCGAGCACCGTGGCGCCGCTAAAGTCGCTGAGCTTGGTCGCGTTTTGGTAGGGCGAGCCCTCTTTTACGAACAGGCCAAAATAGCCGATAAAATACGGCTTGGAAAAGCCGACGGACTCCTCGCGCTCGGGCGTGGCGCTCATGCCGGCGATGATGAGGTCGATCTGGCCGTTGTTAAGCGAATCGATAAGGCCCGAGAAGCTCTGCTTGACGGCAACAGGCTCGCCGCCGAGGGCTTTGCAGACGATCTTGGCGATCTGCACGTCGTAGCCGTCGGCATAGGCGCCCTGCACGTTGTCGATGGGAATGGTGAACTCGCTGGCCTCGGAAACCTGCCAGTTGTACGGGGCGTAGGCCGCCTCCATGCCAATGCGGATCTTATCCTTGCCGATAACGGAATCGGACAGGTCATCGCGACCGCCGCCCGTCGTGGGCTGGACCACCTTGAGTGTGGACGGACGCTGGCAGCCGGCAAGCGCGCCGGCGACAACGGTTGCGCTCGCAGCGAGGGCGCTACCCAAGAAGATGCGACGACTGCACACCGGCTGGGTCTGCGCGTCGCGCTGTAGTCGAGGTTGCATCTGATGCCTTCCCTATGTCGTTTTGCTGACAATAAGACAGGATATACGTCAACAACCAGCAGCGCGGCATGTGCGCGAAAAAATAATAGACACACGAAGACGATTGGCGCAAAGCAGCCTGCCCCCATGTACCACTTGGCATGAAAAAGGCAAGGCATAGACCTTCTGGTCATGCCGTGCCTTTTGAATGGCAAATTGTCGCTCTGGGTGGCGCGCAGCGTCGACCGGTCCGCCGTTCGTCAGAACGGCGGAACCTCTAGAGCAGGGTGACGCTAAAGCTGCGGACGTCCGTCTCGCCCGGCGCCAGCGTAATGGTATTGACCTTGTGCTCAAAGACATCGTCCTCGGTGTCCATGGTGGTGTGGCCGGTCCAGGGCTCGAGCGCCACAAACGGAGCGTCGTTGGCGGCAGACCACACGCCGATGTACTTAAAGCCCTCAAAGTCGATCTTGACGCCGTGGCCCGACTTGCGACCGCGCAGCGTGAGCGTAGAGCCCGGAGTATCGGTGAACATGATGGCATCGTTATCGAAACTGCGGTGCGCGATGGGCAGCACGTCCGAGTTATCGGGAGCCTTGTAACTACCCTCGAACGTCATAAGACCGTCGGGCGTGATGACGGGGGCCTCGTTAGTCCAAGCCTCGGTAAACGCCAGCTCGTAATCCTCGAACGCCTCGTCCTCGGCACCGGGAGCCGGTACGTTAAACGCGGGGTGGCCGCCCACCGAGAACGGCAGGTCCACGTCGCCGGTGTTGGTGACGGCAAAGGTCTGCGTGAGGGTGGCGTCGCCGGTCAAGGCATAGGTCATGCTGAGCTTAAAGTGGAACGGGAACGCCTTGAGCGACTCGGGCGTGTCGGTGATCTCGTACGTTACCGAGGAGCCGTCCTCCGAAACCTCGACCAGCTTGTGTTCGACGATGCGCGCGAGTCCGTGGCGCGGCATCTCGCAGGTGCCGGCCGCAGACGTCGCCGTGTTGTTGCGCAGCGAGCCCACAATGGGGAACAGGATGGGCGCATGCTTGCCCCAAAAGGCGGGGTCGCCCTGCCACAGATACTCGTTGCCGTTGAGGGCAAGGCTCGTGAGCTGGGCACCCATGGAATCGATGGCCGCGGTGAGGCCGCCGCGCTTGATGGTAGTGACGGTGGACATGCTACTTCCTCCAAAAGTAAACAACAGTGTCGAGGGCTATTGTCCCACTCTTGGCGGCGGGGTTGAGCGACAGGTGCAGTTATTGAGCAATAGCGTAAAGGTCAAACCCGCCCTGCGGCGTGCTATCGACCGTATCGGGCGCCTGTGAATTAAAACTCACCGGAACCATGCGCTTTGAGGCACGGTAACGCGTGCCGTCGGTGGCGACGGGCGGCTCATCGACCGTGAGCTCGTAGTCGCCGGGCTTGAGCTCGATGCCGTCACCTTCGGAATTGACGTATTGATACTCGTCGATTGCTTGTCCCTTGAGTGTGCGGCCCACGATATGGACGAGCATTTGGCTATCGCCGCGCGCGGTATCCCACGTCGCGCCGTCCTTAACCTCGACCGACACATGCACCGAGCGCGTGCGGCTGAGCGATTGTTCGACGGACATCTCGACCTTGGCGGCGTCTTTGCGCTGTTGCTCCACGTGACTCCAGACATTTCCGATCGCCGAGCAAGCGATGACGCCGGCCATAAAGGCGATGAGAATGGGGCCGAGCGGCGAGCGACGTCCCGCATCTTCCTCGCGAGACAGATTGGGGCGACGCGTGGGCGCGGGCGCCTGAGCACCCTGCGAGGGCACGTCGAGAATGCTGAAGGATGCCGTGCTGTCGGGGTCGATGTTATGGCGAGGTTGCGGGGTCTTTGCCGGCGAGATGGACATATCGGCCGGCTCACCGAGCGTGGCCGTGGCATCGGCCTTTGCCTCGTCGGCCTCGGCCTGGGCCCAAGCCTGTTCAAAGGTCAGGGGCTCGGCGGAGTCGGAAGCGGCGTCCGTCTCGACGACATCGTTGCCGCTCTCGTCCTCGTCGCTCGACACGCCACGCGGCGCGGGCTCGTCCCACTCCTCGTCCGGAGCCTCGCCCTCGCTATACCACCATTCAAAGTTATCGATATCCATACGGGGCGCCCCCTTGGCCTCGCAAATAAACACTTGCTAGCCTTATACCCCCAGATGGCACAGGAGCTCGCACGGAATGTGACAAAGGGACTGTCCCTTTGTCACACGACCAGACGTGAAAACATAGAAACTTGCAAATTTTGCAAGTTTATAAGATGACGCCTTAGAAACTTGCAGATTTTGCAAGTTTCTAAGAAATGGATGTGGCAAAGGGACTGTCCCGTTGTCACATCTGGAGGGCGACGGGGATTTGGATGCAGCAAAAGTCCTCTTGGTGGGACTCGTCGTAGCTCGTGGTATCGAGGTAGCAAAAGTCGAAAGCGTTGCCAACGGGCTGGAGCGCGTGCTCGTCCATGCAGGCAACGATGGCGCGGATGCCCTCGGGCTCGTACGGCATACCCCAGCGGCTCATGCACAGGTATGTGCCCTCGGGCAGCACCTCGATGCCGATCTCTGCCAGCTCGGCAGCGTCGCTCGGCAGCAGTTCCTCGACACCGCGCGGCAGCACGACAAAGGAGCCCGCGCCGGCGATAGGGTCGTCGGAATGCAGCGCCTCGCGACGCAGCATGGCGCCCCAACCGCGCATGGGGCGCGTGCCCGTCAACGTACGCATGCGCAGGATTGCCCGCATGAGCGTAGGGTGCAGCATCGAGCGGCCGCGCTCGATATCGCCCGGAAACTCCTCAAAGACCACGTAGCGACGCTCGAATTGCTTGAGCTCCGGCTTGCCCTCGCGCTCGCGCCAGTAAACCGCCTCGTCGTAAAAGCTTAGACGCTCCTGTACGCTCGCGCGCTCGGCTTTGAGCCCGGCAATCTGCTCATCGAGCGCCTGCACCCGCGAGCGCAGGTGATCGGTCATCTCGCCAATGTCGAACGTCGAGGTCAGGCGGTCAATCTCGTCGAGTTCGAGCCCCAGGTCGCGCAGCATGCAGATCAGACGCATGAGCGGGATCTGCGTGGGCGAATAGAAACGGTAGCCCTTTTCGTTCACCACGGCGGGTTTAAACAGACCGATCTTGTCGTAGTAGATGAGCGTTTGGCGCGAAACGTTAAACAAGCTCGCCATCTCGCTAATCGCATACATGCCCGTCTGCATAGGTCCTCCCGACACATCCCTTTTGCGCACAAAGCCCGCCGCCCACAGGGGCAGCGGGCTCAAACACTACTCGTATCCTACCCTAAAGACGCCTATGACCAGCGCTTATAGTTTGCACATGACACGCCGACGGCCTCGAGCGCCTTGGCGGCGATGTGATGCACCGCGTCATCGAGCGTGGCGGGGCCGTTGTAAAACGTGAGCATGGGCGGCATGAGCATGACGCCCGGTACGCGCGCCAGGCGCGCCATGTTGTCGACATGAATGGCGCTGAAGGGCGTCTCGCGCACCATGAGCACCAGGCGGCGCTGCTCTTTCATCTGCACGTCGGCCGCACGCAGCAACAGGTTTTCGCTGTAGCCGCTCGCGATGCCGGCGAGCGTCTTCATGGAGCAGGGTGCCACGATCATGCCATCGACCGGATAGGTGCCGCTTGCGATGGCAGCGCCGATGTTCTTGTTGTCGTAGACCACATCGGCATGCGTGGCAAACTCGTCGAGCGTCATGCCGAGCTCCTGCTCGATGGTGATCTCTCCCCCGCGCGTGACGACAAGCGCCGACTCGGCACCTGCCTGGCGCAGGCATTTGAGGCACTCAAGACCCAGCGCGGCACCGCTGGCGCCAGACACGCCAACGACAATGCGACGGGGACGGACAGAAGACTCAGGCATGACGGCTCCTTAACTACTTGGTAGGGCTACTTACTAGAAAGCAATCTCCTTGGCCCACTTGTCTGTGTCGATCTCCATGAACTGCGAGCGAATGAAGTTCTTCTTGAGGTCGAACGGGACCGTGCAGTCGAAGATGGCCTTGCAGGCGATGCCGTGCTCGCGAATCGTGGGGTCGAACGCGGGGTCGTTGGACGGGTCGAGCACGTGGCAGTGGCAGCCGGGGATGGTGATGAGGTCGACGTCGGCCTGGAAGCGCGTGGTCATGGCCCACATCACGTCGCTCATATCGAAGATATCGACATCCTCGTCAACAAGGATGACGTGCTTGAGCTCGGAGAATGCCGAGAAGGCGAGCATGGCGGCGTTGCGCTGACGGCCCTCGTCATTTTTGCTCGACTTCTTAAACTGCATGATGGCAACGAACTTGCCGCCGCCGCAGGGAGCGGCGTGGACGTTGAGCAGACGGCCCGGGATGGCGGTCTCGACCATCTTGTAGATGGAGGCCTCGGTGGGGATACCGGCCATGGACACGTGCTCGTGCGAAGGACCGATGCAGCTCTCCATAATGGGGTTGACGCGCGTGGTAACGGCGGTGATCTTGATCACCGGGCAGACCTTGGCGCCACCGGTGTAACCGGGGAACTCGGGCATGGCGTAGCCGTGGCCGTTGACGTCCTCGTTGATGGTCTCGTCGTGCATGAGGTAGCCCTCGAGCACGTACTCGGCATTGGCGATGCACTTCTGCGGAACGGTGACGCAGTCGGCAAGCTCGACGGCGTGGCGGCGCAGGGCGCCGGCAATTTGCAGCTCGTTGAAGCCGAGCGGTGTGGTGGGAGCCTCAAAACCGCAGCACATGTACACGGCGGGGTCCAAACCGATGGAGATGGAGATGGGCATATCCTCGCCACGCTGGCAGTACTCGTCAAAGAACGCGCCCAGGTGACGGCTGCCGGGGGTAATCCACATGGCGAGCTTGTCCTTGTCGACGCAGGAGAAACGGTGGATGGTCACGTCGGACTGGGAGCCGTCGGGGCTCGTGCCGTAGGCGAGGCCCATGGTGATGTAGGGGCCGCCGTCGACGGGCGTGTTGGTAGGAGCGGGAACGATCTTGCGCAGGTCAAAGCCCTCGTCGGTCGCCTTGTACACGACCTCTTGGCAGTCGACGTGCGCACCCTCGGCGATCTGCTCGGGCGCGATCAGGTTCTCGAAGCGCTTACCGATCTCGAGGCCCAGGTGCTCCTCATCCAGGTCGAGCAGGGCGGCAACGCGCTTGCGGCTGGCAAGCATGCCGATGCAGACCTTGGCGTCGTCAAAGCCCTTGACGTTGTTGAAGACCATCGCCGGACCCTCTTTGGTCGGACGCATAACGGTGCCGCCGGCACCGACGTGGCGATAGACGCCCGAAACCTCGGCATCGGGATCGACCTGGGTGTCGGTCTCGAGCAGCTGGCCCGGCATCTTGCGCAAAAAGTCGAGTGCGGAGCGCAGGTCGTGGATCTGGGAAGCATCGGTAGTGGACATAGCGTGCTCCTTTCGGGAGAGTGCCCGGCGGCGAGGATGCCGCCGGGCTGGGTAACGTAGTGGGGCCGCGGCGCTCATAGATGGGACGCTCGGCCACTCGCAGTTCGAGCACTCGGCTGCTTACAGCCCAAGCGCTCGACCGCTTACATCAGGCCAAAGAGGTGGAACCAGGCGGCCTCGACCAGCACGACGATAAAGACGACCGCAGTGAGGGGAATGCCCATGCGCATAGCCTCTTTGGAGGTGTAGCCGCCGGCGTCCTTGCCCTCGCCGATAAGGATCGGCAGGTTGTGGAACGGCAGGATGTAGTGGATGTTGATGGACGTGAAGACGATGAGCGCCACGGCGAGCGGGCTCACGCTGGAGCCGGCCGCGAAGCTGATGAACGCCGGCACGCACACGCCGAGCACGGCCATGACCGAGCCCATGAACATGTGGATGATCATGGAGAGCGCGGCGACAAGCAGGGCGAACAGGAAGATGTTCTCGGGCACGGAGCTGGGAAGCACGACATCGGCGATCCAGGCGTTCATGCCGGTGGCACCGCCCACGGAACCCACGGCCATGGCGGCCGTCAGGAACATGAGGGACTTGATGTCGACAGCGTTCCAGCTGGCGGGGGTAAGGACCTCGCCGATGATGGGCATGGCGAGCGCGACACCGATGGCAAGTGTCACCCAGCCGATGTAATCGCCCGAGACGGTGAGCCACAGCGCGATGGCGATGACAAGCCACACGATGGTGCGGATCTCCTTGACGGAGAGCTTACCGAGCGCGGCCTGCTTGGCCACGATCTGCTCGCGATCGTAGACGAGCTCCTTGCTGGGCTTAAAGAGGAAGAGGCCCAAGAACAGGGTACACAGCAGCGCAACCAGCATGGGCACGCTCATGTACAGGAACCAGTCGATAAAGGACGGGCTCATGCCGCCGGCCTCGGCGCTGTACTGCGCAACAAGCGGGTTGAGCGTGGAGTCGCCCGTCAGGAAGAACATGGAACCCGGGGCGGCAGCGGCAAACACGAGGAATCCGAGCTTGCCGCGGTCATCGTCACCGTAGCCGGCGGACTCGGCGATGACCGAGACGACGGCGAGGATGAGGAAGGCGCGGGGGAACGGGTGCGGGATCAGCAGCGACAGCACAAAGGTGAGCGCGAAGATCGAGATGATGAGCGACTTGGCGTCGCGCACGAACTTGAGCATAAACGCATAGGCGATGCGCTCGCCCAGCCCCGACTCCTTGACCGCGCTGGCGATGAGGTAGGCGCCGATGACGAGCCACATGGTAGCTTTGGTCCACGAGCTAAACGTGGAGGCGACCGTCGCCGAGATGCTCGCGGCGCCCGTGTCGTCCACGCACACCTTGAACAGAACGAGCAGCGCGCAGTAGAGCAGGCCCACAAAGCCCGGCTGTGCCACGCCACATGCCCAGAACACCACCGTGGCGAGCGTCAGTGCTAGACAGGTCTGAGCGCCGACCGTGAGCTCGACCGTCGAGCTCAGCTCCGCCAAAGGAAGAAACTTCACCAGCAAAAAGACAACGATACCCAGCACAAAGCCAATTTCGCGCTTGGTGATCTTAAACGCCTTCTTTTCCGCTTCCATCTCCCCACCTTTCTTGTTGGGGGCGCTCCGGATTCGCAGCCACGTTGCCACTTAAAAAGGGGCGCCCGTTATCGGACACCCCTTACGTTGCGCTGTGTTGCGGCAATACAGTCAAGCGGGATTTTTGGATGAGAAGCGATCCCCTAGACAAAAACCGTCACAACATTCGACGCTTTTCCTCGTTTTCGAGATTTTCATCGAATGTTGTGACGGTTTGGATGTGCCAAAGGGACTGTCTTTTTTCACATTGCGAGGGCAGCACGGATGGATGGGTCGCTGAGGGCCTCGCGGAGCCAGGGGGCCAGCTGCTCGGGGCGACCCCGCAGGTAGCCTTTGAGCTCGGACGGGGCCACGCGGCGCACTTCCGAGATCTCCTCTTGGTTGATATGCAGCTCGCCCGGCTCAACATGGACAAGGTAGACCTCGCACCATTCGCACTCGCAGCGACCGTCGCCGTGGTCCTCGCGGTAGGTCACGTGACCGAGGTGCTTGAGCTGGTCGGATGCGCGCGTGATGCCGAGCTCTTCGTTGATGCGACGCGCCGTCGCGACGGCGACGTCTTCCCCAGGGAGCGGATGCCCGGCGCAGCCGTCGGCCAGCACGCCGCCCCACAGGCGCTTGAGCGGGCTGCGGCGGCAGAGCAGCAGGCGCGCGTCTTCGCCCTGTCCCTCGACCAGAAGCGTCAGAAATGCCTGATGCAGGATGCCCTCACCGGCATGGGCCTCGATGCGGTCGACGGGGCCGAGCGCCTCGCCGGTCGCGGCATCGACCGCCACGACCTCGGCACCCGCGCCGCCCTCATCCCAGACGGCGCGCAGAATGCGGGCGGCAACTTCCTCGAGCGCGGCGATGAGCTCCTTGGTGGTATCGAGCACGCGCTGCAGGTCATCCGTGCTCGCCTGCTCGACATGAAAACCTGTGCTTGCAACTACCGGCACACTAAAGCGCGTGGCCAGCGCCGCCGCGATATCGTGCGCCGGGATCTCGTCTCGATGGCACGGAACGGCCAGGATGCTCACCGTCGCCGTACGGCCGGGCTCGGGACGCGGAATGGCCTGTGCCGTGGCGCCCAGGTGCGCAAATTCCGGCGAGCAGGCGTAGACCGCCATGCCTCGCGGTGTCACCGTCAGCTGGGCCTCGAGCGCAAACTTGCCCTCGCCCACTGCAACCTTTGTCGTGTGCATACCCATGGGATCTCCTGTCGCCCGCGATGTACCTGAGACCATCTTCGCCTGTATTGCGACTATACAGGCAAGGTCCCGACCTGACAAAGGCGCTGCTCCTTTGTCACATTCTGCTAGAGTTGCAGGGACATAAAACTTGCCGATTAAACGCGACACTGGAGTAACCACCTTGACCGCCGAAACCTCGTCCGCAATAGCATCGACCGCCGCCGCGCTCTCCCCCGCGCGCACCAAGCTCTGCCTGGCGCTGCTCGTGCTGTTGGGATTCTCGCTCGGCTGCTCCGAGTTCGTGGTCATCGGCATCGAAAGCGACCTGGCGACGGAGCTCGGCATCTCGCTTGCCACAGCGGGCCAGCTCATCAGCGTGTTCGCACTCGTCTACGCCATCGCTACGCCGGTGCTTGCGCTCAGCACGGGACGCTTCCGCCGCTACCGGCTGCTCGTGTGCTACAGCATCGTCTTTGTGCTCGGCAACCTGGTCATGGCGTTGGCGCCCAACTTCCAGGTACTGTTTATCTCGCGCATTGTCCTGGGCTCTGTCTCGGGCGCACTGCTCGCCGTGGGCGTGACGTACATCCCCGAGCTGCTGTCCCCGCAGCAAACCTCGCTTGCCATCTCGGTGGTATATGGTGCGTTTTCCGTGGCAATGGTCTTTGTCACTTCGATCGGCAAGTTCCTGGCCGACACGCTCGACTGGCACGTGGCCATGTACGGCACGCCGACCTTTGCCGTTCTGATCTGCGGAGCGCTCGTGGCGTTTATGCCGCGCGCTGGGCAAACCGACGAGCCTGCCACCTTTCGCGAGCAGGCGGGTCTGCTGCGCGAGCCGAGTATCATCACCGGCATGCTCATCTTTTTGTTTGGCGTGGGCTCGGTCTACGTATTCTACGGCTACGTGACACCTTATCTTGAGCAGGTGCTGGGAATGGGCACTGTTCAGGCGAGTACCACGCTTATGGCCTACGGCGTGTTTTGCCTGACCTCAAACATCTTGGGCGGATGGATCGATGCGCGTTTTGGCATGAAGGCACTGCTTGTGACGTTTGTACTGCAGGCTGCGGCGTTACTCGGGCTGTTTGCCGTGGGCGGCACCATGCCGCTCGCGCTGGTCTTTGTCTTTAGCTTGGCGTTGCTCATGTACCTGTTCTCGGTGTCGTGCATCACGCACTTTATGGACGTGGCACGCAGCCGCCATCCCAAGTCGATGGTACTTGCAAGTTCGGTTGAGCCCATGGCGTTTAACGTCGGTATCTCGTTTGGCACTGCAGTGGGCGGCGCCGTGGTAAGCGGAGTTGGCATTGCCTGCGTGGGCGCCGTGGGCGCCGCGTTCTCGCTTGTGGCCTGGGCGCTTACGCTGGTGACGATTAAGCTCGCCCGTTGGGAGCGCAAGCGGACGAGGGCGTAGGCGTAGATGAGATACTCGAGCTCGATGGTGGTGATCGAAAGGAAACCGCATATGCAACGTGTACTGTTTATCTGCTATGGAAATATCTGTCGCTCGACGATGGCTGAGTCGGTGTTTACCGAGCTGGTGCGGCGCGCCGGGCGCGCGGGCGAGTTTGTCATTGATTCCGCTGCGACCTCGACCGAGGAGATTGGCAACCCGCCACATCACGGTACCGTTGCCAAGCTACGCGAGGTCGGGATTCCCGTCGTCGCACATCGCGCACGTCAGGTGCGTCGCGCGGAGTATGGCGACTGGGATCACATTGTCTATATGGATGCTGAGAACGCGCGCGGCCTGCGTCGCCTCTTTGGCGACGACCCCGACGGCAAGATTACGCGCCTGCTCGATTGGACCGATCGTTCCGGCGACGTGGCCGATCCCTGGTACACCGGCAACTTCGATGCCACCTACCGCGACGTACTCGACGGTTGCACTGCTATGCTCGAGCAGCTGTAGGTTCGCGGGCGCGTGAACCGCGCCCTCGGCATAAATCGAGCGTGGATTTTCTCCCACTTTGAGCGTTCAAGTGCGCCCTAAACGGGAGAAAATCCATGCTCATGAATGTGACAAAGGGACTGCCCCTTTGTCACATCCGGGACTGACCCTAGACCGGCTTGACCTCCAACTTTATCCCCTCGGCACAGGAGTCGCCCAAAACATCCGAAAGGGCCCAGGTCGCATATAGCGGCAAATAGAGAACCGCTCCGTTGCGCTCAACGTTGCCTCTCGAGAAAACAATCCCGAGCCTTACGCCATATTCAGCCGTATCAAGCACATGACCGAGCGCAGCGTGCGCGTGGTAATAGGAGCCCGATTTAACCTTGATCGGAACAGCCGTCCCATCCGGTCCATCGACCACAAAGTCCACTTCACCGCGCTTTTTTGTCTGATAGTAGTAAAGCTGGCGATTTTGGGCAGCCAGCTGCTGGGCCACCACGTTTTCGTAAATGCCGCCCAGATTGGGCTCCTTGCTATCAAGATACGCCGCTTGGGCGACTCCAACGGGGTAGCGCGCCATCAACATGCCCGTATCCGATTGATATAGCTTGAACTGCGATGGCCGCGCCGTCTTGAGCAGGGGCGATTTTGACTCGGTTACGATATCGGCTTTGAGAGCAACGCCGGCATCGACAAGCCATACAAAATCTCGCTGATACTTCTCGTAGTGAGCCTTGGGGTCAATGGAATTGAGCACGAAGCGCTTGTTTTCGCCCTCGAGCATAATAGGGAGCTGATCGTAGATGCTCTGCACCTGAAGGGCTCGCCCGCTTGCATACTTGGAGATATCCCGCCGGTACTGTTCGTTGAGCTCTGACTGTAGCTGACGAACAGAGGCAAGGTCGCCCTGCGTGTCAAGAAAACGCTGCACGATCTCCGGCATTCCGCCGACAACGGTATAGGTCCTGAAGTTTGCCATCATCGCGTCATGAATGTAATCAGGAACGGGCCTCTCGCTGATACACGCGTCACGTATCGTTTGGCGAGCCCCCTCGCTCACCCCGATTGCCCAGCAAAACTCCTCAAAATCGAGCGGGAACATCCTAAGCTCGTGAACATACCCCACGGGATAGGACCTGACGCCCTTGAACTGAGTCCCGAGCATTGACCCCGAAAACGCCCAGCGGCACCTCCCGTCCTCAACAAGGAACTTTGCCATCGTCATGATGTCGGGGGCCTCCTGGACCTCATCGATAAACACGAGCGTTTTGCCTGGTGCAATCGACTTTCCCGAAAGAAGCGTCACCCTGCTGATGAAATCATCGGCATCCCGCGCCTCGAGAAGAGCATCTTTTGCCTGGCGGTTTTCCATGAGGTTAAGCTCGATGTAGGTTGCATGGTTGGCTTTGCCAAATGCGCGAATCGAATAGCTTTTGCCAATCTGGCGAGAACCCGTAATGAACAAGGCCTTTTGCTCGGAAGACTTCAGCCAACGCTCCAGCTCTGCCGCTATTTTCCTGCGCAGCATAGGCTCCCCCCTCGGTGTCATCGAATGAAATGCAAAGTTTTATATGCTTGATTATCGATGAAACGCAGAATTTTTAGAACCTAAAATCGGATGAAATGCAGAAATTTGAGATTATAAACAAAAGAAGGGGCACCACCGGCGAATGTGACAAAAGGACTGTCCCTTTGCCACATTGCGCTCAACTACTCGTCGACGATCTCGGCAAGCCAGACATTCAGCGTATCGACCTCGGGACAGCAAAACTTCGCCGTACCGGGCTCGTTGCCAGGCACGGTTCCGCCATAGCGCAGGATATCGATATAGGGAAAGCCCACATGGCAGGCCATGGCGCACATCTTGCCGCGGTCTCGGTCGAAGTCAAAAACGTCGCCCGGCTTGTGACCATGGTGGCAGCGGCACGCACCTAGCTGGTCCACGCAGCTCACGCGGATACGCGGACGCTTGCCACGCGGCGCGCCGAGCGGCTTGTTCTCGCCCGCAGGCTTGACGCCGCCCTCGCCAGCATTACTCATGGTCGATCACGTCCAAGCAGGCCTCGATGGGCAGGCCGGCCGACTTGTCCTCTTGATCGGCATTGCGCTCGATAAGCTCAGCCACCACGCGCATGGCATCGGACGTCGCGCGCTGCAGACTCCAACCTGCCATAACGCGGCCGACGAGCACTGCCGAGAACGTGTCGCCCGTACCCGGGAAATAGACCGGAATGAGCTCAAAGGGAATCGTGAAGTACTCCCCCGCTACATGGTCGTAACCGATAACCGCGTTCGTGCCATTGACCACGGCGCTCGTAATGACCACCGACTTGGCACCCAACTCGCGCACGGCGTCCACAAGGGCGCGGGCCTCATCGGGCGTGATCTGCTCTGCAATAGGCGTATCGGCGAGCAGACAGGCCTCGGTGTAGTTGGGCACCGCGTAGTCTGCGCACTCCAGCAGGTGCCGCATGAGGCCAATCGTGGACTCGGGCACGCCGGCATAGAGCTTGCCGTTGTCACCCATGATGGGATCGACGAACACCTTGGTGCCCTTTTGCGCACGGCGGTGGCAAAAGTCCGAGATGATGCGCGTCTCTTCCTCGGTCACGATAAAGCCGGTCGAGATGGCGTCGAACTCAAAGCCGAGCTCCTCCCAGATAGCGAGGCTTTGACGCACGTACTCGGTGGTGTCGTGGATGTAGAACTTGGGGTAGTTGAGCGTGTCGGACACAAGTGCCGTCGGCAGATTGTGGATACGGTAACCCATGTGCGACAGCACCGGCAGCATGGCGGAAAGCGCGACCTTGCCGTAGCCGCACATATCGTTAATCAGCAGCAGCTGAGTATTCTTCATGAGGGTCTCCCTTGTTTCGGGCGCGGCGCGGCAGCGCCACAGTGCGACTAAGTGTAGCGCAGGGGACGTTGTGAACGGGCGCTGGCACCGCAGAGGACGAATTGTTGCGGAAAGGTTACGGGAAGGAGGAAGTTAGTCGTTGGGGACGTTCTTAAATGACTAGTCGACACAAGGAGTGTCCCCAAATGCCGGCACATAAGGAACGTCCCTAAGTGCCGCTCGAACATAATAAGTTTGGTACCTTGACATTTATTTACCGTGCTCCTAAATTGGTTAGGCACAAAACAATTCAACTACCTAACTAAAGAAAGGAGCGAAGCTTAGATATGTGTGTTGAACCACTCGTCCTTCCGCATGAGCCCGGCGGTGACCCGTCGCAACCGGTAGACATACCCGAAGCGGTCAGCGCCGAAGACAAACTCGCCAAGCGCATCCTGAGCGGCCTGGGCTTTTGCGGCCATTACATGCATTTTCATGGCGGAGGCGTGTCCGGCAAGGCGCCCATCATCTGCCTGCTGGCCAAGCAACCCGGCGGCGAGATGTCGCAGCAGGAACTCGGCATGCACTTTGACCTCAAGCCGGGGTCGCTTTCCGAGATCCTGTCCAAGCTCGAGCTCAACGGCCTCATCGAGCGCAGCCGTAACCCCAAGGATCGACGGCAGCTCACCATTCGCCTGACCGAAACCGGCCGGGAAAACGCCTGCATCGACCAGGCGGCCCGCATTCGCTTTAGAGAGCAAGCCTTTAGTGCCCTCACCCACGACGAGCGCGAGCAGCTCGCCGAAATGCTCGAGAAAATCCGTGTAACCTGGGAGGAACTGGATGATTAAAACCCTCATGGGCAGCATCCGCGACTATATGAAAGTCACCGTTGCCACGCCGTTGCTCGTGCTTGGCGAGGTGCTCTGCGAGATGCTGATTCCATTTATCACCGCCAACCTGATCGACGCCATCAAAGACGGCGCCACCGTAGCCGAGATGCTTCCCACCGCGGGCCTTTTGGTGCTCATCGCGCTGACATCGCTTGCTTTTGGCGCCGCGGCAGGCGTCACCTGCAGCCATGCGAGCTGCGGCTTCGCCAAGAACCTGCGTCACGACCTGTTCTACAAAATCCAGACGTTCAGCTTTGCCAACATCGATGAGTTCTCGAGCTCCTCGCTCGTCACGCGCCTGACCACCGACATCAACAACGTGCAGCAGGCCTTTATGATGATCATCCGTATCGCCGTGCGCGCGCCGCTGGTATTGATCTTCGCCTTTACCATGGCATTTATCATGGGCGGCAGCGTTGCCATGGTCTACCTGGTCATCATTCCGCTGCTGGGCTTTGGGCTGTTCTTTATCATCTTTAAGGTGCGCCCCATCTTCTCGCGCGTGTTCCACAAGTACGATGCCCTTAACGAGTCCGTCGAGGAAAACGTCACCGGCATGCGCGTGGTCAAGAGCTATGTGCGCGAAGACTTTGAGAAGGAGAAGTTCGCGGCCGCCGCGCGCGATGTCCAGATGGACTTCACCCGCGCCGAGAAGCTGCTCGCCTTTAACAACCCCATGATGAACATCTGCGTCAACGGCGCGTTTGTCGTCATCATCTACCTGGGCTCCAAGCTCATCATCACGAGCCAGGGCACGCTGTTCGACGTGGGCCAGCTCTCCTCGACCTTTACCTATGGTTTCCAGATTCTCATGAGCCTGATGCAGCTGTCGATGATCTTTGTCATGGTGACCATGGCCGACGAATCGGCACACCGCATTACCGAGGTGCTGGTCGCCGAGCCCACGATTGCCAATCCCGCCGAGCCCGTGCTCGAGGTTGCCGACGGTTCCATCGACTTTGACCACGTGAGCTTTAAGTATTCCGCGCATGCGAAACGCCAGGCGCTCGACGATATCGACCTGCACATTACGAGCGGCGAGACCATCGGCATCATCGGCGGCACCGGCTCGGCCAAGTCCACGCTCGTTAACCTCATCGCCCGCCTGTACGACACCACCGAAGGCGCTGTGCGCGTGGGCGGCGTGGACGTGCGCGACTACGACCTGGACGCGCTGCGTCACCAGGTCGCCATGGTGCTGCAGAAAAACGTGCTGTTTAGCGGCACCATCGCCGAGAACCTGCGTTGGGGCGACCCGAACGCCACCGACGAGGAAGTCCGCGAGGCGGCACATCTGGCCTGCGCCGACGAGTTTGTCGACGGCTTCCCCAAGGGCTACGACACCTGGATCGAACAGGGCGGCTCTAATGTTTCGGGCGGTCAGAAGCAGCGCCTGTGCATTGCACGCGCCCTGCTGCGTCGCCCCAAGATCTTGATCCTGGACGACTCCACCAGCGCCGTCGACACCAAGACTGACGCCAAGATTCGCGCAGGTCTGGCAAGCTATCTGCCCAACACGACCAAGATCATCATCGCCCAGCGCATCAGCTCCGTGCAGGACGCAGACCGCATCATTGTCATGGAGGGCGGCCGCATCGCACAGATCGGCAACCACGAAGAGCTGCTCAAGACGAGCGAGATCTACCGAGAGACCTTTACCTCGCAAAACAAGATGTCTGCCGAGGGCGAAGGGGCCGTCGAGGCCGACACCGAGGCATCCGCAACGCAAGCTCAGACCCAGGAAGGAGGCGAGGCACATGAGTAAGGCAACGACCGCCGAGCGCGCGCTCAACCGTAAGGGCGGCACCATGTCGCGCCTCATCAAGACGCTCTTTGGCTTCTATCCCGTGCTTTTGCCCCTTGTCGTCGCCGGCGTGGTGCTCTGCGCCATCATCAACTCCATCGGCGCGACCTTCCTGCAGAGCGCCCTGCAGATTATTAGCGAATCGTGGCAGTCGGGCGATTGGGAAGCCGCACAGCCCAAGATTCTGCAGCTCGTGACCACCCTCGCCTGCATCTACGGCGTCGGTGTCCTGTCCTCGCTCTTCTGGAACCGCGCCATGGCTATCGTCACGCAGGGCTCGCTCGAGAAGCTGCGCGAGATGATGTTCAACCGCATGCAGGACCTACCGATCCGCTACTTCGACACGCACCAGCGCGGCGATATCATGAGCCACTACACCAACGACATCGATACGCTGCGCCAGATGATCAGTCAGTCGCTGCCCAACCTGCTCATGACGATCATCATCATTGTCACGGTGTTCTTTATCATGCTGTACTACAGCGTGTGGATGTGCCTGGTCATCATCGCCGGCGTCGCCTTTATGACCTTTATGACCAAGCTGCTCGGCTCCAATTCCGCGCGTTTCTTCATTGCGCAGCAGACCGAGCTCGGCGTGGTCGAGGGCCATATCGAGGAGGTCATGAACGGCCAGAAGGTCGTCAAGGCGTTCTGCCACGAGTCTGCCGCCGAGGCCGATTTTGACGAGCGCAACGAGAAGCTCTTCGAGGTCTCGCAAAAGGCCAACATGTACGCCAACATCCTCATGCCCATCCTTATGAACCTGGGCAACCTGCTCTACGTGCTGGTGGCCCTTGCCGGCGGCATTTTCCTGGCACTGGGCGTGCCCAACCTGAGCATCTCGGGCATGGCGCTGTCCATCGCCGTCGTGGTGCCGTTCCTCAACATGACCAAGCAGTTCTGCGGACAGATCGGCCAGATCTCGCAGCAGATCAACGCCGTGGTCATGGGCCTCGCCGGCGCCGACCGCATCTTTGAGCTCATCGACGAGAAGCCCGAGGCCGACGAAGGCTACGTGACGCTCGTCAACGCACAGGTGAACCCCGAGACTTGGGAGTTCGAGGAGGCTGACCACCACACCGGCATGTGGGCATGGAAACATCCGCACCGCGCAACCGGCGAGATCGAGTACGTACCGCTGCGCGGCGACCTGGTCATGGACAACGTCGACTTTGGCTACACGCCCGACCACGAGGTGCTGCACGGCGTGTCCGTGTTTGCCAAGCCGGGCCAGAAGGTCGCGTTTGTCGGCGCCACCGGTGCCGGCAAGACGACCATCACCAACCTCATCAACCGCTTCTACGACATCGCCGACGGCAAGATCCGCTACGACGGCATCAACGTCAACAAGATCCGCAAGGCCGACCTGCGCCGAAGCCTGGGCGTCGTGCTGCAGGACGTGAACCTGTTCACCGGCACCGTGATGGATAACATCCGCTACGGCAACCTGGATGCGACCGACGAGGAGTGCATCGCGGCGGCCAAGCTCGCGGGCGCGGACGACTTTATCACCCGCCTGCCCGACGGCTATGACACCATGCTCACCGGCAACGGCGCCCAGCTGTCGCAGGGCCAGCGCCAGCTGATCTCGATCGCCCGCGCTGCCGTCGCCGATCCGCCGGCAATGATTCTGGACGAGGCAACGAGCTCCATCGACACCCGCACCGAGGCTATCGTGCAGGCGGGCATGGATAAACTCATGGAGGGCCGCACGACGTTTGTCATCGCGCACCGCCTGTCCACCGTGCGCAACTCCGACGCGATCATCTGCCTGGACCACGGCCGCATCATCGAGCGCGGCAACCACGACGAGCTGATCGCCAAGCGCGGGTATTACTACCAGCTGTACACGGGTGCGTTTGAGCTGGAGTAGGAACGGTTACTGACGGAGGGTTCCCCGGGGACGGGCGGGGTATTTCCTCCGCGCTCAAACATTCTCGCTGCGCTGCGAAACTGCGCGCGGAGGAAATACCCCGCCCGTCCCCGGGGCGCCCTCCTGCGCGCAGTCAGCCCGTCGTTTAGAACGGAATAAAAGTTAGTGAGGCCCTGGCCGTTTGGCCAGGGCCTCGTTTTGTTAGTCTTTTTGGGACGGGGCTTTTTGACTACTTTGAGGGTGCGCAGGCAGGGCGGCGAAAGTAGCTAAAAAAGCCCCGTCCCAAAAAGACTACCCGCGCCAAATGAGCTAGTTGAGGAGTTGGGCCATGGCGTTGACGAATTTTTGTACTTGGAGGGTTGGCTCGAGCGGATAGTGCAAAAAAACCGGCACCTCGCGGCCGCACAGGAACGGCACGCCTACAAAGGCCGGGTGTACGCCTGACCAAGCTCCGCAGGTGAGCACCGCGTCGCCCTTTTCCTCCGCCTCGTTAAAGAGCGCAAAGTCGAAGCTATCCACGTCGATCACGTCCACGCCGCCGTCGGCCAAAAGGTCGATGCGCAGGCTGTCCATGGCGTCGTTGCCGTGACGGAGCACGCGCAGGCGCATGCCCTCCAGGTCGGCAACTGTGATGCGCGTCTTGCGCGCAAGCGGGCTCGTGCGCGGCACATCAATATAAAACGGTACGTTGACGATAAGGAGCTTTTGGCAGGCATCACCCCAGCGTGGGGTAGAAAAACTCGATTGCACCACATCGACCTCGCGGCCCAAGCTGCGCATGACGGATTCACGCTCGTCATAGAGGTCGTTCACCGGCACGATCTCGAAGCGCAGCGATGGTTCCAGCTCGTGTACGCCCGTCCACATCGACAGCGTCTGGCGCCCAGGGCACATCATCGACACGCCCAGGCGCACGGCACCGCCATCGCCCGCCGCGCGTCGGGCACGGCGCAGCGCGTCCTCGGACTGCCGCATGATCGAGCGCGCGTCGTCCACCAGCAGAGCGCCCGCCGGCGTCACCTTGACGCCCGAGTGCGAGCGTTCGAACAGCGTGATGCCGAACTCGGCCTCGAAGCCCGACACCTGCTTGACGAGCGCCGGAGTCGACACGCGCAATTGTGCCGCCGCACGCGAGAAGCTTCCCAGCTCCGCAGCGGCCGATATGGCCTCAAGTCGTCGATCGTACACGTCAATCTCCCGTTTTCGCGCCCGTGGCCACATGGTGCCACAGGAGGTTGTTTCGCAGGTCATGCGCTCAATTGAGAATAAACTGCATCGCACAGTGTAAACCTATGGTTAACGCCATTCTAACAAATATGCAATTCACCTGCGCAAATGCAAAGCATACGATAACCAGCGAAAACCACGTGGGTCGGTTAATGGGAGCGACCCACCGGGAGGCATAAGAAGGGAAGTTCCTATGAGCAATTGGCTTAAGCTCGAGGGCGATGTTTGCGCTGTGACTGGAGCGCTCGGCGGCATGGGCGTCGAGATTTGCCGCGAGTTCGCCCGCAATGGCGCTAACGTCGTCCTGCTCGACCTGGACGAGGAGAAGGTCAAGGCCGCTGCCGCCGACCTCGCTGCCGAGTTTGGCATCCACGCCGAGGGTTACAAGATGAACGCCACCGACGAGGCCGAGGTTCAGGCCGCCGTCGACGCCACCATCGCCGACTTCGGCCGCGTCGACGTTCTCGTCAACACCGCCGGCATCCTGCGCTTCGCCGCCATGGAGGACCTGCCGCTAAGCGACTGGGAGCAGGTGCTCAACGTCAACCTCACCGGCTACTTCATCACCTCGCAGCGCTTTGGTCGCGAGATGATCAAGGCCGGCCAGGGCCGCCTGGTGCACATCTCGACCGTTGCCAGCCACTCCCCCGAGACGTTCTCGGGCGTGTACAGCTCCACCAAGGCGGGCGTCAACATGATGTCCAAGATGCTCGCCGCCGAGTGGGGCCCCTACGGCGTCCGCTCCAACTGCGTCGAGCCTTGCTTCGTTAAGACCCCGATGTCGGCCAACTTCTACGCCGACCCCGAGGTCGAAAAGAGCCGCAGCCGCCTGATCGCCACGCGCCGCATCGGCGAGGTCAGCGATATCGCCAACGCCGTCATGTTCCTGGCGTCCAAGCGCTCGGACTTTACCACCGGCGACGCCATCAAAGTCGACGGTGGCTTCTCCAACATGATGGGCGACCTCACCGCCAAGCCCGGCGGCCGTCGCGCCTATGCCGACAACTACCTTAAGAACAAGGGTGTCGAGCTTTGGTCCGATGAGTCCGGCGTCGCCAAGCCGACTGACCAGTAAACCAACCCGGTAGAAAGGGGCGCGGGGCAAGCACCTCAGCGGCGTTTGCCCCTCCCCTCCCCCCCGCATCGATTAGAAAGAGTCCAATGGCTTCCACCAACTCCAACAAGGGTCGCGCCGTCGTGCTTTCCGCCGCGTGCGTCACCATGTTCTTCATCAGCTCCATCGCGCTGTATTCCGTCGTGAGCAAGAACCTGCTCGCCGTCTACCCCGAGTGGTCCAGCGCCCTTACCTGGGCCTTCCCGGTCTTTCAGACCATCATGGCCGTGACGGGCATCTTCGCCGGTCGCATCTCCGATAAGATCGGCCCGCGCAACGTCGTGATCGCCGCCGCCGTGTGTTACGGCTTGGGCTGGTTCATGTCCGGCACCGTCACCGAGCCGTGGCAGTTCTACCTGTGGTTCTCGCTCGTCGCCGCCATCGGCAACGGCCTGGGCTACAACCCCGCGCTCACCACCGGCCAAAAGTGGTTCATCGACAAGAAGGGCCTGGCCTCCGGCATCACCCTGGCCGCTTCGACCGCCGGCCCCGCCGTGCTGTCCCCGGTGCTCGCCTCGCTGCTCATCCCGAGCCTGGGCATCTTTGGCGCCCTTAAGGCACTCGGCGTCATCTTCTTTGTGACGATCGCCGCCTCCGCCCTGTTCCTGAAGGCCCCCGAGGCCGGTTGGCTGCCCGAGGGCTTCGAGGCCCCCAAGGGTGGCGCACATGCCGGCACCTTCGGCGACCTCACCCCGGGCGAGATGGTCAAGACCCCGCGCTTCTGGGTCCTCATCGCCACCTTCGCCTTTGCCGCCACCGCCGGCACCCTGCTTGTGGGCAAGGTTGCCTCCATCGCCGCCGTCCAGCTCTTCGCCGACCCCACGAGTGCCGCAGCCGTCGCCCTCGGCGGCGTGGTGGTCTCCGTCAACACCTGCGCTAACCTGGTTGGCCGCCTGTCCTTTGGTCAGATCATCGACAAGCTCGGCGCCTATAAGTCGCTGCTCATCAGCCTTGTCGTCACCATCGTCGCCCTCGTCATCATGTCGATGAGCTTTACGCAGAGCATGTTCTTTGTGGCGCTCGCTCTGCTCGGCTTTAGCTTTGGCGCCCTGCTCGTCATCTACCCGCCGCTCACCGGTGGCGCCTTTGGCACCAGCAACATCGGCGTCAACTACGGCATCATGTTTTTGGGTTACGCCGCCTCTACCTGGATCAGCCAGCCCATCACTGCCGTGCTGTATCACGCCGAGGCCGGCAGCGCCGCCTACCAGCAGTCCTTCTACGGCGCCATCGTGATTGCCGCCATCGCCGTCGTACTCACCGTCTACATGATGGTCTCCGACAGCAAGAAGAAGTCCGCTTAGTTTTGCTTGACGCGGCAAGGGCCGTCCTCTTGCCGCATTCCACCAGCCACCAGCATTAAGGAGTCGAAATGTCTGAGCTCAACCCCGTCCGCATTGCCGTCATCGGCGCCGGCGCCATGGGCCGCAACCACATCCGCTTTGTCACCGAGGAGCCCGAGGCCGAGCTCGTCGCCATCGCCGACGCCTTTGAGGGCGCCCGCGCCACGGCCGAGGCTGCCGGCGTGCCGTTCTTTACCGATCCCGCCCAGATGATGGACGAGGTCAAGCCCGAGGCCGTCATCATCGCCACCCCCAACGACCTGCACTTGGGCGTTGCCCGCGAGGCCATCAAGCGCAACATCGTGCCGCTGGTCGAAAAGCCGATCTCCAACGACCTCGAGGATGCCCAGGCTTTCGCCGCCGAGGCCGAGACCGCCGGCGTGCCCGTGCTCGTGGGTCAGCACCGTCGCCACAACCCCTTCGTCAACAAGGCCAAGGAGATCGTCGAGTCCGGCGAGCTGGGCAAGCTCACCGTGTCGAGCTTCCACTACATGATCTATAAGAATGACGAGTACTTCGATGTCGAGTGGCGCCGCAAGAAGGGTGCCGGACCGATCTTGGTCAACCTGGTTCACGACGTGGACCTGCTCCGCTACCTGCTGGGCGAGCCCGTCGCCGTCCAGGGCATGCAGTCCAGCGCCGCCCGCGGTTTTGAGACCGAGGACTCCGCCGTGGTCAACGTCCGTTTTGCCGATGGCGCGCTTGCGAGCATGACCATCTCCGACGCCACCGCCAGCCCCTGGAACTGGGAGGCCACCGCTCGCGAGGACCCGCAGTACCGTCCCTTCGACGCCGACGCCTACTTTATCGGCGGAACCTTGGGCGCCCTTTCGCTGCCCCGCCTGCACCAGTTCTCCTACGACGGCGCCTCCAACTGGCACAAGCCGCTGCAGATGGAGATTCCGGCCGTGGACCCGGCGCTGCCGCACAAGATGCAGCTCAAGCACTTTGTGAAGGTCGTCCGCCGCGAGGTCGAGCCCGTCGTAACCCCCGCCGACAACGTCAAGACGCTCACGCTTCTCAACGCCATCAAGGAGGCCGCCGAGACCGGCCAGCTCGTCGAGCTGTAGCACCTTAGGACAGGCCGCGGCAGAACCCCATGCCGGGCCCCTCGGTCCGCCACAAATAAGCCCCTCTTCTTTGCCCCGCGAGCAGCTTCCTGCCCGCGGGGCATTTTGCTACGTTGCCAATGATTTTTCTGGGACGGGGGACTTTTTGCACCTTAGCTTGATTCGTTCGCCACGAAATGTGCCTATCTACTACGTTTAACCAATCACCCTCATCCATACAGAATTTCGCGAAATAAAAACCGCAGGTAAACGGCTTGCGCATTTTCGGAAAACCGGGGGATGGTCGACCCACACGGTTCAAACGTAGTAGATAGGCCGCTTTCGTGGTTCCGCGCCAAAACAGTCTTTTTTGGGCGAAGTGGCAGGTGGTATCCTTGGTAGCTCTGTGCTGCAAACGCACCTTAAACGCAAGGAGTCCCATGGATCTTATCGCCCAGCTCGCCCGCGAGCTCAACCTTAAGGCCGCCAACGTCGAGGCGGCCGTCAAGCTCATCGACGAGGGAAACACCATTCCCTTTATCTCGCGCTACCGCAAGGAAGCCACGGGCGGCATGGACGACGTTGCCCTGCGTGCCCTCGACGAGCGCCTGTCCTACCTGCGCAATCTTGAGCAACGCAAAGAGGACGTCATTCTGCTCATCGATGCCCAGGGCAAACTCACGCCCGAGCTCGAGCAACAGATTCGCGAGGCCACGCAGCTCCAGCGTGTCGAGGACCTCTACAAGCCCTACCGCAAAAAGCGCATGACCCGCGCGCAGAAGGCCCGCGAGGCAGGCCTGGAGCCGCTCGCCAACATGATCATCATGCAGGCTTCGGCCAAGGGCAGCGCCCTCGACGCCGCCGCGGCATACGTCAACGAGGAGGCCGGCTTCGATACGCCCGAGAAGGCGCTCGCCGGCGCCGCGGACATCGTGGCCGAGACGGTAGCCGAGGACCCCGAGAACGTCGCCGACCTACGCGCCTTTACGCAAAACACCGCCGACATCGTCGTCGAGGCAACCGACCCCGCCGAGAAGACCCCCTACGAGCCGTATTACAACTACGACGAGCCGCTGCGCCGCATACCCAACCACCGCGTGCTGGCTATCGACCGCGGCGAGCGCGAGGGCAAGCTCCGCGTACGCGTGAACGTCGACGGCACCGCCGCCACGGCACGCCTCGGTAGCCGTTGGCCCCGACGCCAGGGCGTCTTCGCTCCCGTCTTCGATGCCGCCATCGCCGACGGCTACAAGCGCCTCATGGCCCCCTCGCTGGAGCGCGAGGCCCGCGCCAAGCTCACCGTTCGCGCCCAGACCGAGGCCATTAACGTCTTTGCCAAGAATCTCGAGGGCCTGCTCTCGGCACGCCCCGTGCGCGGCGCCCGCGTGCTCGCGCTCGATCCGGGCTACCGCACCGGCTGCAAGGTCGCCGTCATGGACGAGACCGGCAAGCTACTCGACCACAGCGTGGTCTACCCTACCAAGCCGCGCCACGACGTCGCCGGCACCAAGCGCGAGCTCGCCCGCCTCGTCAAGAAGGACGGCGTCAACACCATCGTCATCGGCAACGGCACCGCCAGCCGCGAGACCGAGGAAGTCGTCTCGGAGTTCATCGCCGAGCAGGCTCCTGGGCTGCGATACACCATCGTCAACGAGGCCGGCGCATCGGTGTACTCCGCCTCCGAGCTCGCGAGCCAGGAATACCCCGACCTGGACGTCACCGTGCGCGGCGCCATGAGCCTGGGCCGCCGTCTGCAAGACCCGCTGGCAGAGCTCGTTAAGATTCCGCCCCAGTCCATCGGTGTGGGCCAATACCAGCACGACCTTGACCAGGCCGAACTCTCGCGCACACTGGGCCACGTGGTGGAGGACGTCGTCAACCGCGTGGGCGTCGACGTAAACACCGCGAGCGCGAGCCTGCTGGGCTACGTGTCGGGCATCACGCCGAGCGTGGCCAAGAACATCGTGGCGTACCGCGAGGAAAACGGCGCCTTCACCGATCGCCGCCAGCTCAAGAAGGTCCCCAAGCTGGGACCCAAGGCATATCTCAACGCCGCGGGCTTTTTGCGCATCAGCGGCGGCAAGAACCCGCTCGACGCGACAAGCGTCCACCCCGAGAGCTACGAGGTGGCCACGGCCGTCCTGGAGCGTGCCGGCGTTGCGGCAAGCGAGCTCAGCCGTGGCGGCGTGCCCGACATCGAGCGCCGTCTGGGCAGCATCTCGACGCTGGCAAGCGACCTGGACTGCGGTACCCTCACGCTCATCGACATTGTCAACGAGCTCAAGAAGCCCGGCCGCGACCCGCGCGACGACGCGCCCGAGGTGGTCTTTAGCCGCTCGGCGCTTTCCATCGACGACCTGGAACCCGGCATGGAACTCAAGGGCACGGTGCGCAACGTTGTGGACTTTGGCGCCTTCGTCGACGTGGGCGTTCACCAGGACGGCCTCGTGCACATCTCAAAGCTGGCCAACCGCTTCGTCAAGCACCCGAGCGACGTGGTACGCGTCGGTGACACGGTAAAGGTGTGGGTCGAAAAGGTCGATCGCGACCGCAAGAAGATCTCGCTCACCATGGTGCAGGGGAAATAAACCACCAAAGCAAGGGTACCCCCTGTAGCGACGTGCAAAATCGCGAGTATTCTGCAATTTCCGCCGCTCTGAACGCCCCACAGAGACAATAACGTCAAAAACAGCCCCCGTTTTAGCGTCGTCAGAGCCAAAACGGGGGCTGTTCCGTGCTTCAGCTAGCTGGTAAAAGCCTTTACCTTGCTGAATACTCGCGATTTTGCACGTCGCTGCAGGGGGTACCCTTGTCAACGGCAGGATATGGAAGCCGATCACCAACCTACCGGCAAGTTCGTGTCGGCAGCCCCGGCCTTTCCTTTGCCTAGCGCGACCCTCGCGAGGCGCGTGAGCGATAGGGAAAGGAAGGCCGGGGCGAACAACCCGCGGCGCAGCCAGTGTTCGCGTTACGGCAAGATATGGAAGCCCAAAGCGGCGATATCCTTGGCAAAGCCGCGCACGGTGTCGAGCGAGACCTCGTACGGATCGCGGCCGATGTTCTTACGCTTGGCCAGGATGCTGTTGGGCACCGTGATGATCTGACAACCGCAGGCTTCGGCCTGGTAGATGTTGATGAGCTCGCGCGTGGACGCCCACAGGACCTCGCAGTTGGGCTTGGCGGAGGCCTTCTTGACCGACTCCGTCATAAACGGAATGGGATCGACGCCGGTGTCGGCAATGCGGCCGGCAAAGAGCGAGATGATAGACGGCGTCTCGGCGTCAACAGCCTCGACCATCTCGTCGACCTGCGCAGGCGTAAAGATGGTGGTGACGTTGACCTTGATGCCGTCGGCCGAAAGCTTGCGCACCAGCTCGGCGGTGGACTCGCCCTTGGTGGTCACGCACGGAATCTTGACGTAGACGTTATCTGCCCAGGTAGCAATCTCGCGGGCCTCGACCTCCATGGTCTCGACGTCGTCGGCAAAGACCTCAAACGAAACGGACACATCGGTGATGTGAGCCAGGACCTCCTTGGCAAACGCGCGGTAATCCGTCACGCCGCCCTTCTTCATAAGGGACGGGTTAGTCGTGAAACCCTGAACGTTGCCGTTCTCGTACATGTCGAGCATGCCCTCGAGGTTTGCACCGTCAGCGAACACCTTGATTGCCATCTGCCTGATTCCTTTCGTTAGCATACGGCCGATATACTGCTAAACACTTTACCTACGTTTATCAAGGCGTGAGCTGCGGGTTTTTATCTTCTCGGCGAACGGTTTTGCAGATTTACCATTTTTTATCGACGCCCCAGCGGCAAAACGTTTTTGCCGATCATTGCGTTTGGTTCCGTTCACGGAACAGAAGCAGCGCCTTACCGGCTCATATTCACAATCGCTCCAAAGCAAAAAGCGGTGACGCCTCATTTGAGACGTCACCGCTTCCGTGTAGGAGCCGGTTATCGGAGCTCCGCCCGATTAGGGCTTAACGTGTGCCTGGATTACTCTTCCTCAACGTGATTGATCACAGCACCCTTGGTGTGGATGAAGTTGGGGACGAAGGCAATGACCAGAAGGACAGCGAGAATCGCATAGACACCGGTGGTACCGAAGGCCTCGGCAGCGCGGCCAAGCGTAATACCAATGACGGAGAAGTCGAAATCGCCGAACGTAGTGTTCTTGAAGCCAAAGACGTCAAGAACGGGCAGGAGCAGAGCCGGGGCAAAGGTGATGAGCAGGCCGTTGACGAAAGCACCAAGAGCTGCGCCCTTGCGACCGCCGGTAGCATTGCCGTAGATGCCTGCGGTAGCACCGCAGAAGAAGTGGGGAACCATGCCCGGGATGATGAAGATGCCCAGGGTAGCGCCCACGATGAACATACCGACCACGCCACCGATGAAGGAGGCAACAAAGCCGAGGATGACGGCGGTGGGAGCATAGGGGAAGAAGACGGCGCAGTCGACGGCGGGGATGGCGCCGGGGATCAGCTTGTTGGAGATGCCCTGGAAAGCCGGGACCAGGTCGGCAAGGATCATACGAACGCCGTTGTAGACGATAGTGACACCGACGGCGAAGGACAGGGCACAGGTCAGGGCATAGACGATCACATTGTCGCCGCCAGCGATCTTGGTAACGACCGCAGGATCTGCGATGTAAGCGGCGAAAGCGGTAACCAGGTAGAAGAAGGCCATGGTAAGAGCCGTGGAGATGGTGGTGTCGCGCAGGAAGGAGAACTTCTCGGGAACCTCGATCTTCTCGGTGCTGTTCTCCTCGGCGTCCTTAGCAAAAAGCGTACCGACTGCAGCGGAGATGTAATAGGCGAGTGAACCGAAGTGGCCCATGGCGATTTCATCGCCATCGGTAACCTTCTCGGTGAAACGCTGACCAACGGCGGGAAGCATAGCGCTCACGAGGCCCAGGAACATGCCGCCCACGATGACAAGCTGGACATCCTGGAAGCCAGATGCCTGCAGAACGGCAGACAGCAGGCAAGCCATAAACATGCTGTGATGGCCCGTCAGGAAGATATACTTAAACTTGGTAAAGCGGGCAATGATAATGTTCACGACGTAGCCGAGAATCAGGATCATCATGGTCTGAACGCCGAGGACGCTCTGAGCCATCGAAACGACGACCTCGTTGTTGGGCACGACGCCGGTGATGTGGAAGCCGGTCTCGATGAAGGTGCCCAGCGGAGCAAGGTTCTCCTGGACAACAGCAGCGCCGGCAGACAGCATGATGTAACCAAGAATGGGCTTCAGGGTTCCCGTCATCACCTTGTGGGCAGGGCGCTTGAGCGCAACAAGGCCCACAAAGGCAAACAGACCCATGATCCACGCTGGCTTGGTCAGAATCGATTGGATAAACTCAAGTATGGGAAGGATGGCTTGCATCTGCGCTTCCTTTCTCTCTAACGTGGGCGCGTTTCCCTCTTCCACAGGGAACCGCCCTTTTTTGTGCCGCTTTAGGCGTTAGCGGCAGCCGCCTTGATTGCCTCGAGGGCGTCTTCGCGGATCTTCTTCTTGTTCACATAGCTGCGAACGATCACAACGTTGCCGTGGAGCTCGGGGGCGAGCTCCTTAACGGTGATGAACAGATCCGGATTTGCGGAAGAAGCACCGTTCAGGTCCATAGACTCAACGTCGGCCTTGATGCCCTCCTCCTCGCAAAGCTCCTCGACTTTGCCAGCGAGCATCAGGCTGGACCCGATGCCGTTTCCGCATACGGTGATGATATGCATGGCAACCTTCCTCTCCTACACGTGACGGTTTTCCGTCTATCCAAAAGCGGCGACGCATCGCCGTGCCATTAAGGCCTAAAAGAATGAACGCATGGTCTCCAAAACCTGCTCGGGCGTATCGCATGCGCTGAGCTTGGCAACGCAGTCCTCGTCCTCGAACATCTGCGAAAGCTCCGCCAAGCAGCCAAGATGAGCCTTGGGGTCGGGCGCGCAAATACCCACGAGCACGTGAACCGGATCGAAATCCTCGTGTCCAAACGCAACGGCTGGGTCAAGCGTGACGATACAGATTCCCGCTTCACTCACATTGCCATCTGCCTGAGCGTGGGGCATGGCGATGCCCTCTTCCAAGACCATATAGGGGCCGAATTTGTGAACCGATGAAATCATGGCGTCAACATAGCTCTGGTCGCATTTGCCAGCGCCTACGAGCAACTTACCGCATGCCCTGATCGCTTCCTCCCAATCGGAGGCCTCGACGTGGCAGGCAACAAGCTCGGGCTTAAGAAGATCGGTCAGCATGCTCGTCCCCTACTCCTCGGGCAAGATATGGAAACCAAGTGCCTGGATGTCGCGGGCAAAGCCCTTGACCGTATCAAGCGAGTACTCAAGCAAATCTTTCCCGAAATTCTTGCGCTTGGCAAGAAGGGCATTGGGAACCGTAATGATCTGGCATCCAACGGACTCCGCCTGGAAGATATTGAGGACCTCGCGCGTAGACGCCCAGAGAACCTCGGCAGCAGGCTTAACGGCAGCCTTCTTTACGGACTCCGCCATGAGGGGCAGCGGATCGACGCCGGTATCGGCAATGCGACCGGCGAAGATGGACAGAATAGAGGGGGTCTCGGCAGAGACGGCATCGACAAACTCGTCGACCTGCTCGGGCGTGAAGATCGTGGTGACATTCACCTTGATGCCGTCGGCAGAAAGGCGCTTGACCAGCGCGGCAGTGGACTCGCCCTTGGTGTTGAGCGCCGGGATCTTAACGTAGACGTTGTCTGCCCAGGTTGCGATCTCTCGAGCCTCGGCTTCCATACCAGCCTCGTCGTCGGCGAATACCTCAAAAGAAACCGACACATCGGTAATGTGCTCAAGAACCGTCTTGGCAAAAGCGCGGTAGTCAGTCACGCCACCGGCCTTCATAAGGGAAGGATTGGTCGTGAAGCCCTGAACGTTGCCATTGTCATGCATGTCAAGCATGCCTTCGAGGTTAGCGCCGTCGGCAAACACCTTAATCGCCATGTTCGGTCCTTTCTCATCTAGCACTATTGCTATCGAAAGCCTTCTTCTTTGTTTCAAAAGCTTTTCGGCTTTCTTTTATAAACTATTTCAAAAGCCATCGAAAGCTCAATTGTCAACTTTCCGTGAACGGTCGAATATCGGGTGTGAACGTACTTCTTTTGGGCGGCACCGTCAGAATGAGACTCTTTATAGCCCGTCTACGTGCGAACTATCTGCTACGCATGCATTTGTGACATGCCATTCCGTTCTTTTGATTCATTCGAATTTGCCTTGTTCTTTTCATATCGATACGTTATATTTCGATTACGAAAGGCGCATCTTTTACCTTTTGTTCAAAAGGAGCGGCATATGGCATCTACTTCAGACCTTTCGCCGGCTGAGCGCCAGCGATTTATCATGAATTGGCTGGCCGAAAAGCCAAATATCTCGGTATCCGACATCGTTCGCCGTTTTTCGGTTTCGGAAGTCACCGCACGACACGACCTCATCTCACTGGAATCCGAAGGCAAGCTGCGTCGCGTACGCGGTGGAGCGGTATCGCTTTCTCGCTCCAACGCAATCTCGTATCCCGAGGAGCGCATCAATGTCCAAGTCGAGGCCAAGGAGGCCATCGCCGCAACCGCAGCAACTCTTGTTGACGATGGTGATGTTCTGGTAATTGATATCGGCACCACAGGCTTTTACTTCGCTAAGGCCCTCATGGACAAGCGTGAGATCACCATTATCACCGGCGATCTTGCAATCGCGAACTACGCCAGCTTCAATCTCCCCAACGCTTCGGTAGTGCTGCTGGGCGGCTCCGTGCGCAAGGGCCACCTCTATCTCGCGGGCGCACTAACGCTCGACTGCATGAGCAAACTACATGCCGACAAGGCGTTTGTCAGTGCCGATGGATTCCACCCCGACCACGGTTTTACCGTCGAGCACGACTTCTCGGCCATGATCAAGCATATGTACCTTACCAACTCAAACCAGGGCTACATGATGGTTGACCAGGGAAAGTTCAACAAGACCAGTTTTTATCAGTCCGCGCAGATCGATGACCTCGACGGCATCATCGTTGATGGAGACAACGAGGGCATCATGACGGCGGCGATCGAGAGCAGTCGCAGTCATCCCAAGCTCTATATTGCAAAATAGCTCAAATGGCCGGGTCGCCCCCACTGCGGGCGACCCGGCCATTTATTAAATCAACCCAAAATGCTGCATCGCTGTGACGGTGCCGTCGTGTGCGACGTCGTCGGTCACATAGTCGGCGATCGCCTTGACCTCGGGCATGGCGTTGCCCATGGCGACAGCCGTCTCGACGGCGGCGAGCATGCCCAGGTCGTTGCCCGAATCGCCAAAGCCAAAGGTGCGCTCGTTGCCAGCGCGACCCAGATACGCCAGCGCCCGCGCCAGGCCCACGCCCTTGTCGATGCCCTTGGGGCTCAACTCGCGATTTGTTTGCTGGGCTCACTTGGAAGAGCGGCGGTAAACGCATCTCCCGGTTAATCCGGCACCGCCGAAGCGAACCCCACACACGCCCTCCGGCAAGCGGCACGCGCCCGTCAACGCAAAGGTCCGGCGGGACGCACCTAGCATCCCGCCGGACCGCCACTCGTCCAGGAGGCCGCCGCGACGAGCCCCTAGATCTTCGCAAGCTCCTCGGAGATGACGCGGCAGACGTCCTCAGCCTGAGGCATCACGCCGTACATCTCGAAGAAGCCGTGGTCGCAGCCGCGATAGCGAATCGCGGTGACGTCAACGCCCGCATCCTGTAGCCTCTTCGCGAATAGCTCGTCCTGATAGCGCAGGTAGTCATACTCGGAAGAGATGATGACCGTGCGGGGGAACGCGCTCACGTCCTCCGCGAACAGGGCAGACACCCTCGGGTCGAGCATCTCCTCCGCATTGCCGTTGGTATACATCACTGGCAGGTCGTCGTTGGCGTTGCGGATGCGATCCACCCTGCTCAGAGCCTCGGTCCTCTGGTCGTTCACGATCTCATAGAGGTCATAGGACCATTCCTCCGGAACAGGGCCGCCGTCGACGAGCGGATACAGCTCGGCCACGAGCTTGATCCTGTCCGCATGGGACCCGTCGAGGACGACGGCGTTGGTCAGGCTTCCGCCCGCGGAGTCGCCAGCCACGGCGACCCGCGTCGCGTCGACATCCAGCTCATCCGCATGCTCGACAAGCCAGTCGAGCGTCTTCACGCAGTCCTCGACACCACCGGGGAACATCGTCTCGGGAGACAAGCGGTACTCCGGGTAGATCGCGACGCAGCCCGTTCGCTCCGCGATGTCGCGCAGGCAGTTCTCGTACTGGCCAATGTTGCCCACCATGAAGCCGCCGCCGTGGATGAACACGAGCGCGGCGGAGCCGCACCCGTGGCCCTCGGGCGTGAAGACGTGCAGGGGAATGCCCCTGTCGCCAAAGTTCATGACGACGGTCTTCTTGGCGACGTTCGAGCCCCTCACGACATGGGTCTCCTTGTTGGGAGCGGAGCGCCACGCGATCACGTCCACCGGCCCCGCCGGCGCCGGGCCGGCGGCGAGCTTCGCATGGGCGCGCGCGTAGACGCGCGGATCGAGCACGCGCTCGCGCTCGTCTCCCGGCACGGGCTTCAGCAGGAGCTTCAGCCCGTTGGGCTCCACGACCTCCCTAGATCCACGCTCAAGCACTTCAAGCTCGGAAGTGGGGTACTTCCTCTCCTCGGTGCCCATGGCTAGCCGATCTTCAGCTCGTCAAGCTTGGCGTCAAGCTTGGCCATCTCATCGGCGGAAAGCTCCCACTCGAACGTCTCGCAGTTCTGAATCGCGTGGGCGTCCGTGCGCACGCCAACGAGCGCGGTGCCCACGTACTCCTTCTGGGTGCTCCAGTTCACGGCGACCTGTGCCACGGGCTTGTCATGAGCCTCGGCGATCTCGTCCATGACCTTGAGCAGCTCCTGGACGCGCGAGAACTTGGGCTCCTGGAAGTAGTCGTAGAAGCCGCCACGAACATCGCCCTCCTCGAACTTCGGCAGCTCGCGGAACTTGCCCGACAGGATGCCCGCGCCAAGGGAGCCATAGGTGAAGGAGTCGATGCCACGCTCGTAGCCCCACTTGATAAGGTCCTCGGAGGAGCGGTCGACCATGGAGTAGGGCGGCTGCTGGACGTCGACCTGAGCGACCTTCTCGCACTCCTCGATCATCTCGGTCGTGAAGTTGGAGACGCCGATGTGGCGAATCTTGCCTTGCTCCTTGAGGAGCTGGAGGGCGCACATCGTCTCGGAGAACGGGGTCTTGGCGTCGGGCCAGTGCACGAAGTAGAAGTCGATGTAGTCGGTGCGGAGATTGCGCAGCGAGCTCTCGACCTCCCTTATGATGTTCTTGAACGAAGAGTCGCGGTCATAGCCGGCGGCGCTGGTGATCAGGCCAACCTTGGTCGAGAGCAGGTAGCTCTCTCGGTCGACGCCCCTGAGCGCGTTGCCGACGACCTTCTCGGACGCGCCGTTGCCATAGCACGGCGCGGTGTCAATGAGGTTGACGCCGTGATCGAGCATGGTGCGGATGGCGGACATGCTGGCGGCGTCATCGTTCTCACCAAAGGAGTCGCCGCCGATCGCCCAGGTGCCCACGGCGAGCTGGGAGACGTCAACGTCGGAGTTCTTGAGGTGCGTGTAGCGCATATTCTCTCCTTCTAATGGGGCGGCACGCGTCGAATGTCCTCGATCGCGTGCCGCCAGGAATTGCCTTGAACAGGCTTCGGATGATCCGGAAACCGCCTTACACGATGCCCACGAGGCCGAGGACGAGCGCCAGAACCATGATGCCGACCAGGATGATGTTGACGTTCACGTTCTTCTTGCGCAGGAGCCAGAGGACGACGAGCGTAAGTCCCAGAGGCACGATGCCCTTGAAGATCGAGTCGAGGTAGGTCTGGATCATGACGGGGTCGGAGTCCTGAACCGGAATGGACAGGATCGTGTTGAATTGGACGTTCGCCGCGGTCATGGCGCCGATCATCACCAGGCCGATCGTGGAGGTCGCCTTGGTGATGAGCTTCATGAGACCGCCCTCGTACATCTCGGAGATGAAGTTGGTGCCCATGCTGAAGCCGAGGTAGGTCATGAAGTATCGGCAGAGGATCGACGGGATGTTGTAGATCAGCAGGAACATGATCGCGCCGAGGGGCGAGCCGCTCATGGCGAGGTTAATGCCGATGCCGGCGGCGATAACACGCAGGACGCCCCAGAAGATTGCGTCGCCGATGCCGGACATCGGGCCCATCAGGGAGACCTTGATACCGTCGATGGACTCGGTGTCGAAGTCTTCGTGCTGCGAGTTCTCCCTCTCCATGGAGGCGACGAGGCCCATGGCGAACGTGCCGACGTTCTGGGTAATGTTGTACCAAGTCGTGTGACGCTTCATGGCGTCGGCACGAGCCTCGGGGTCATCGGCGTAGTAGCGGTTAAGCGCGGGCTGGACGGAGTACAGCCAGCCGTCGGCGCCAGCCTTGACGGAACCGCCGGCGCAGGAAGCGAACACGGAGAAGGAGCGCAGGAAAATGCTGTTGAGCATCTTCTTGTCTTCAGGGCTCACATTCTTGGTCAGGTTGCTCATGCGAAGAAATCCTCCTCGTCGCTGGTTACAGAGTCGCCGGAAACGGCCTGGGTGGCCACTCCCTTCTTGGTGAGATCGAAGATCTCCTTGTCGCGGAGGGCGGAGGCAACCGCGATGATGACACCGAGAACTGCGATGGCGATCATCGGGAGGCCGAGGTACTGGTAGAGCGTAAAGCCCAAGAAGAAGTAGATGCTGAGCTCGGTGCTCCACAGCATCTGGAGCAGGAGCGCCATACCAACGGCGGGCAGGAGGGCACCCACGGCGTTGAGGCCGCTCATGACATTGGCCGGAATCTGGTTGACAATGGCGGCAACGGGCTCGGCGCCAAGGTAAACGCCGAGGAAGGCGATGAGGCCAAAGGCGGCGTACTTAACGAACCAGAGAACGAAGTGCTGAAGCGCGAGGCCCTTCTCGTTGCCCTCGGCGGCCATCTTGTCAAAGGTGGCTGCGAAGAACGCGAGGAACACGTTGTTCATGAAGATCGAGAGAAATGCGGTGACGACGCCCACGGGAACGGCCAGTGTGATGGCGGCACCCTGGTCGATACCAGCGCCAACGGTGAAGGCGACGACGAGGGCGGTCGCGGTAACAGGCTCGGCGGAGATAGCGCCACCAATGTTAACCGCGCCCATGAAGATCGCCTCGAGAGAGGCACCGATGATGACACCGGTCTTGACGTCGCCCATCAGGAGGCCCGCAACGAGACCTACCACGAGAGGACGCTCGATCATGCACTGACCGAGAACCCAGTTGCCGCCGTAGCAAATCAGCACGGTCAACCAGGCCATTATTGCCAACCCAACCATTTGACTTCCTTTCTTTCATTTCATTTGGCCGCCTGGCCAAATCCCCTTATTTCCCCGCCGCCTCGATCAGACTCTTGAGAGGAGTCTTGGGATTGGACGGGATAAGCTGATGGAAAACCGGAATACCCTGCTCGCAAAGCTCCTTCGCGGCCTCGAGCTCATCCGGGTTGAGCATGATCGTGGAGTTGAGGGCGACCTTGCTATCCGGATCGGACTTGTCGAAGCGGCCGACGTTGGCAACGTTCACGCCCTCAATCTTGCCCGGCGCGCCCTTAACGAGCTCAAGCACGTCACGCACGCAGTTGGTGAGCGCGAAGATGCGCATGGAGTCCGCGCGCGGATCGTTCGCGATGCGGCAGGCATCCGGAACGTCCTTGACGAGGAGTTTCTGGCCCGCCGGCGTACCCATGGAAAGCGTCATGCGAAGGGCGTCGCTCTCCACGGCGTGCTTGTTGGCGACGATGATCCTGGTGGTGTTGAGCTCCTTGGTCCACACCAGGGCGACCTGTCCGTGAATCAGACGGTCATCGACTCGAACCTGAACAATCATTGCTTCCTCTCTCTACTTGTTAGTACTCTCTAATCAAAGAAGTCTCCCTCGGACTCCTCGTTGTCCGCGGCCTTGCTCGGAGGCTCGACGACCTGCATCGTCGCCCTCGCCAGCTCGACGCTCTGCTTGATCGAATCTGCCGTGACCGGCTCGGCGCCGAGGAGCGTCTCGATCACGAGGCCGAGGTTCATACCGGTGACGTGGACGATCCCGCGCTTCTCCGGCTCCATAAGGACGACCTTCTGGAAGACGGAACCACCGTAGATGTCGGTGAAGATGATGGCCTCGTCCTCAGGGCCCACCGAGTCAATAAAGGCCTGGATGCGAGGGGTGAAATCGGAGTCGTCCACGTAGCAGTCAACTGCCTCCACCATGTCCGCCATGCCGGTCAGGATTCCGATCGAGCTCCTGATTCCGCTTGCGAGGTGGCCGTGCGACGCGACAAGAACTTTCTTCATCGAGTCTCTCCTAGAGCGAATAGTGGTTGGGGTTCAGAAGCTGGATCTTGCTGACGACGAACGCGCGCATGTCGGGGGCGGCGTCCATCAGGAGGCCTATGCCGTTGCCGTCGTTCTTACCGGAGTTGATGTCCTTCTCGAAGGCGCGGTACATGGAACGGAAGTACTCCGTGGCGATGTTGAACTTACTCATGCCGAGGTTCACGGCCTCCTGGAGCTGCTCGTCGGGGATGTCGGAGCATCCGTGCATGACGAGGGGGACGCTGACGGCCTCCCTGCAGGCCTTGATGCGCTCCATGTCGAGGTTCGGGACCTTGACATAGGGGCCGTGGGCATTGCCGACGGCGATGGCGAGCGAGCCGCAACCGGTGCCCTCGACAAACTCCTCGGCGAGGTTCGGGTCGGTGTAGTGGTCGCTGTTCACGAAGTCGTTGGCGTCAGAGCCGTTGCCGACATGGCCGAGCTCGGCCTCGATGTCGACGTCGAAGATCTTGGCGACCTGGACGACGTCCTTCGTGAGCTGGAAGTTCTCCTCATAGGGAAGTGAGGAGCCGTCGACCATGACGGATGGGAAGCCGGCCTTGACGCCCTTGACGGCGATCTCGTAACCAGCGGAGTGATCCTGGTGGACGGCGACGGGCACGCTCGCGCGCTCGGCGTAATAGCGGGCGGCGAAGGCGATGATGTCGAGGGCGCAGTGGTCCTCGAAGCCAGGCCAGTACTGGATGATGATGGGCATGTGCTCATCCTCGGCGGCCTGGATCGCATAACGGATGGTCTCCGTATTGATGACGTTAATCGCGGGCACGCCATAGTGGTGCTCGGTCGCATGTTGAAGAAGCTCGTTGACCTTGATGAGTGACATCTTTGTCTTCCTTTCACCTGAATAATCATTGGATCGGACAGTTCTCAGCTCGTCAGCTGGTTGAACACGAAGCGAAGCGCGAGGCAGGCAGGCGCTTGCGAGGCGCGGTGGAGCCTATGCGGCCGCCTGACCCTCAGGCTGCGGCGCCGCGCTTCGACGCCATAGCACGTACGCCACAAGAGCAGCGACTGCAGCAATCGTTGAAGCGAGGGCGAAGGCCAGGAAACCCGCGTGCGTGCCGAGCGCATCGCACGCCCAACCGCCAAACAGGTTCGCAACCACGACGGACAGACCGCTCTGGACCATCGCGAAGGCGCTCTGACCTCGAGCGCGACAATCCTCGTAAGTGTGGTTGGCAATGTAGGTAACGCAGGAGTAGTAGACGGTCATGTAACTCACGCTCTGCAGCAGCTGGCCGCAGACCATGACCGGGACGATGCCGGTGCCCACAAGCACGAGCCTGAGCGCCGCCATGAAGCAGGAAAAGATCAGGAGGTTCATCTCGCCGAAGCGCCTGACCAGCTTGGAGGAAACGAGCAGGATGGGGATCTCGCTCGCAGCGGAGACCGCACTCAGGACGCCCACGAGGTTCTGACCCTCGCCAAGCTCGACCGCGTAGCGGCCCAAGAACGCCCCGATGAAGCCAATCGCGGCCGAACTGATGAAGGCGAAGACCAAGACGAAGGCGATCTCATTGCTGGTGAACAGCGAGAGGAGGCCCTTTCCGTGGGAGACCTTGGGATCGTCCGCGGCATTGGCGCGAATTCCCGCCTCGGGGAGGCGCCACATGTGAGCCGCGAAGACCACCAGCGCGGCGGAGACCACCGTGAACTGGATTTGAGGAGCCATGTCGAGCAGCCGACCGACGATCAGGACGACGATGGCATAGCCGATAGTGCCACCCATGCGAATGCGAGAAAAGTCCAGGCCAGAGCGATCCGCGAGCTCGATGACGAGGGAGTCGCTCAGGGGCAGGAGCCCCGAGAAAAACGCCGAGAATGCAAAGGTTACGAGAAGGACCGGGACGAACGTCGACGCCAGGTAATACAGCGGAGCGAGTACCGCCGCCGCAAGGCAGAGGGCCACGATGACCGCGCGGCGGCGCCCGAGCTTGTCGGCGATCGTCGACCAGAGCGGCTGGATGGCGAGCGCACACACCGGGGTCGCCGCGAGGAGAATGCCGGTCTGGGCCGCGCTGAGGCCGAGGCTCGTGTAGTGAGCGGAGAGAAACGGCGAGTACACGCCCGCGCAGACCCAGTAGAGTACGTTCGCGAAGAACAGCGAAGTCATGCTTGCGTTTGTCTTGGCGTTGTGCATCATGCTTCTCCCTTCTTGCTCGCCGGGTGCCTGTCTGGGCTTCGAAGTGATTCACCATCTAGCGTGAAACGGAGTTGCGAGGCGTTGAAACAATGTTCTGTTGTTTCATCGTTTTCGTGCCGTTGTTTCACGGCTCATAAGATAGCAGCTCAAGCTGAGATTGCGCCGAGGAAGTACCGATTTACCGTGAACGGTAGGAAATCAGCGGTGAAACGCTATTTCACCGCTGATGAAACATTTTGCTTAATTTTCACCTCTCTTGACCTAAGATACAAAGCAAGCTAGGACCAAGGAGTAACCATGGATAAGACAGGGGATGTGCTCAGCCACATCTGCGCGGTCATGAGCAGCCTATCCCCCTCGGAGAAGGCAATCGCAACGTATGTGCTCGACCACCCGTCGGATGTCGCAACGATGACCGTCCGCGAACTCGCCGCAGAAACCGGTACGTCACCGGCGTCTGTTTCGAGATTCGCAAGGACGCTTGACTACCGAACCTATTCGGACATGCGTCTGGCGCTCGGCATATCCATCAGCAGGGCATCCGGCGAAGAAAAGGCCACGGACGGCAGGATTACTCTGGACGATGTCGAGGGCTCCATCAAGTACGTCCTGTCTCACAAGGTCAAGGAGCTCTCCCAAACCGCCTCGCTCATTGACTCCGATGACTTTTCGGCAGTCGTCAATCTGCTCCACAACGCCAACCTCGTCCTGATCGCGGGCGTCGGCAACTCGATTAACATGGGCGTAAACGCGGCGTTCAAGCTCTCGCAGGTTGGAGTCAGAGCGTTTTGCCCCAGTACCACCGAAGCCATGGTCTCCGTCGCAACCAGCCTCAAGGAGAATGACGTTCTGCTCGTCATTTCGACGTCCGGATACTCGAAGCGCCTCGTCAACATATTCGACTCTGCCGAGGATTCGAACACCCCCATCATCATGATCACAGACAACCCGGATACGCCGCTCGCGAAGCGTGCCACGCATATCATCCGAGCCATCTCGCGAGATCAGGCCATCACCGGAACCGAGATCGCCTTCTCGCACAGCTCGATCAACTTCGTCATCGAGCTGCTGTTCCTCTTCCTGACCTCTTGCTGGGATGACCCGGTAGAGTTTAACAGGATCATCTCGAAGAATCTCATGGGAGACAAGCAATACAGCTAGGACGACGCACGCCGGCGCACCGATGCCCAGACCGAAACGGGAGGACCCCTTGATAAAGCTCATCCTCGCAGACATGGATGGGACCCTGTTGCCGTTTGGCTCAAGGGTCGTATCGGAGCGCACGCACAGCGCGATTCTTTCGGCGCTCGATGCGGGCATCGCGTTCGGCCCCGCAAGCGGGCGCGACTACGCCGACCTGGCCGATGCCTTTGACGGCGACGCGCGCTGTTTCTCGACCGGCATCATGGCCAACGGAAAGAAGGTCTTCTCCAGCGGCGAACTCGTGTTCAAAAAGACGCTCTCGACGGAGGCCCTCGTCAAGCTCGATAGCGCTGTACGCCCCTACGCGGGGACGTCACTCTGGCTAGTCGCCGATGTCGATGAGACAGGCAAGCGCTGCGAGCAGTTCCTCTGCGCCGTCGAGCCTGGCGACGAATTCGCCCTGGAAGTCGTTAAGGACTCCGGAAGAGACATGGCGCTCGGAGACGTGCCCACGAACCGTGACGTCATAACCGCCGGCATCTTCGTCAACGTCAGCTCCGCCCCGACGGAAGTCGTTCGGAGTCGATGCAAGGAAGCCTGCCCAGAACTTGATTTCCCCTCGCCCGTCCCATTCTTCCTCGATGTTGTTCCGGCTGGCTGGAGCAAGGTAAACGGACTCGACGCGCTTCTCGGCAGCCTTGGGGTCACGCTGGACGAGGTCGCTTTTATCGGAGACTCGGAAAACGACGTGACGCTCCTCGAAAAGGTGCCGAACTCCTACGCAGTCGCGGGCGCGATGCCAGAGGCGAAGGCCGCGGCCCATCACCTGATCGGGAACGCAGCCGAGGACTCCGTCGCGAAGCTCATCGAACAGATTGTCCAGCAGCGAGGCTAGGGTTCCGCCAGCGTGGCATGCGCCGCGTGCCTCGTCATCCGTTCGTGGCGCGCTACCTCGTGACGATCCAGAGCGTGGCCATCGTCGCGACGCCGATGCCTACGATGAGCGCGGCCCACAGGACGCGGACCACGGGGTTCATGTCGCCCGCCACCACCATGTCGTTCGCGTGCCAGAACCAGCTCTCGTTTCCCTTGCGCATGATGCCCTCCCTTAGCCTCGATTACGCCATCTATGGCCGAGCAATCGCAGGTCACGTGCCATGGATTTGCCCTACGCCCAGCTTTCAGTTCTGTAAGGCGGCGGGAGCCTGTGCGAGGCCCCGAGTCCTGAGGCTGTTGCAATGAAAATGGGAATCAAGGGGCACGCATCAATCATATGGGTTCCTTTCGAGGATAAGGGCAAACGAAGCATCCATCATATAATGGAGCGACGCAATCAGAGAGGTCACCCATGGAATTTTACGCAAGCTGCCCCGAGGGCTTTGAGTCCGCACTCGCCGATGAGCTTAAACACCTCGGGCTTTCGCATGTCCGCCGTCTGAAGGGCCGCGCTACGTTTGAGGGCGAGCTCGAAGAAGGCTACCGCGCCTGTCTGTGGTCGCGCCTGGCCAGCCGCGTGTTTGTGGTGCTTGGGCGCTTTGAGGCGCAGGATGCCGACGAGCTGTACGACAGCGTTTACGACATCGCCTGGGAGACTATCATCCGCCCCGGCGCCACCATCGCCATCACCGCCCGCGGCGTGACCGAGCAGCTGCGCAACACGCGCTTCTCGGCCCTGCGCGCCAAGGACGCGTTGTGCGACCGTCTGGCCGAGACCACGGGCCGTCGCGCCGATGTCGACGCCGCCGACCCCGACGTTCACCTGCTGCTTTCGCTGCGTCAGCGCCGCGCGAGCATCAGCCTGGACCTTTCGGGCGACCCGCTGTTCAAACGCCTGCCGCCCGCAGCGACCCGCGCCGGCGAGGGCGCACACGTGCTGCGCCCCGACTACGCCGCCCTGGTGCTGGCACAGGTCGGCTGGACCGCACTGTGCGAGCGCAAGCTAACGGCCGACGATTACGAGAACGAAGCCCTGCCCACGCTGGTCGATGCCTCGTGCGCCGGCGGCGGCCTGTTACTGGAGGCAGTGAATATTCTGACCGACCGCGCCCCGGGCGCCGCACGCGAGCGCTGGGGCTTTGGGGGCTGGCAGCTGCACGACGCCGCCCTGTGGGAGCAGCTGCTTGCCGAGGCGCGCGAGCGCGAGGCGGCAGCGCGCGAGCGCCAGGCGCGCATCGTCGCCGTGGACATTGACCCCGCCGCCCGCAAGACCGCCGAGCGCATGGTCAAGTGCACCGGTTACAAGCGCTTTGTCGATTTTTGCGCTGCCAAATCTGCCACCGTACTGGACCACGCGGGCGCCGTCGCCGGTGCCGCCGTGGTCGCAGATACGACCGAGACACCGCTTTCGCTTATGCACGACGCCATGACGATGGTCGGCGAGCTGCGCCGTGCGCCCGAGCTCGCCTCGGCACCGGTCGCCGCACTCACCCGCGACGGATTGCTGGCCCGCGCGCTCCACGCTGAGCCCGAGCACTCGATCGCTGTCATGCCCAATAACGAGGAAGCAGCTATCGAGGTTTGGCCCTCGCTCGACCACGCCGCCGCGGCATTTGAAGCTGCGACCAGCGCAGATGCCGAGGAGCAGACCGCAGGCGCTCAAGACAAAGCCGCCAACACCCCCATGCCCGAACCTGCCGCCATGCTCGACCTGGGCGACGGCAAGCCGCTACCCGTGCTCATCCCCGAGTCGGAGCAGTTCGCCAACCGCTTGCGCAAGAACGCCCGCCTGCGTCGCAAGTGGGCCAAGCGCGAGGGCGTTACCTGCTACCGCGTCTACGACGCCGACCTGCCCGATTACTCCGCCGCCATCGATCTGTACGAAGGCTGCCCGCAGACGCCGGGCCGCTGGCTCGTCATCGCCGAATATGCCGCGCCCAAGACCATCGACCCCGCACTGGCCCAGGCCCGCATGCTCGACATCTTGGCCATCGCGCCGCGTATCCTTGATGTTCCGGCCGAGCACGTGCACGCCAAGGCCCGCATGCGTTCGCGCGGCGGCTCGCAGTACGGCAAGCAGGGCGCCGGCAAGGACGGCTCAGGCGAGCGCGCCAACATCGCGCGCCGTCGCCTGCCGCTCATCGAAGAAGGCGGTCTTACCTTTGCCGTCAACTTTGACGATTACCTGGACGTGGGCATCTTCTTGGACCACCGCGTCACGCGCAATCTGGTGCGCGAGCACGCCAAGCAGGCGCGCCGCTTCCTCAACCTGTTCGCTTACACCGGCACCGCTACCTGCTATGCGGCCGACGGCGGCGTCGAGGAAACCGTGACGGTCGACCTCTCCAACACCTATCTGGACTGGGGCGAGCGCAACATGCGTCAGAACGGCTTTGTGGGGCCGCAGCATCACTTTGTGCGCGACGACGTGCTCGCCTGGATTCGCGACCAGCGCCAGACGCGCAACCGCTGGGACCTGATCTTTGTCGATCCGCCCACGTTTTCGAACTCGTCCAAGATGGGCCGCCGCACCTGGGATGTTCAGCGCGACCATGTTGAGCTTTTGGCCGGCGTATCGCGCCTGCTCGCGCAGGGCGGCCATGCCATCTTTAGCTGCAACCTGCGCGGCTTCCGCCCCGAGACGCGCAAGCTCGCACGCGCGGGCGTCGTGCTGGAGGACATTACGGCGCAGACCATCCCCGAGGACTTCGCGCGCAACCAGAAGGTGCACCACTGCTACATCGTGCGCCGCCTGCCCATCGAGGACGCCATGGCCGAAGTCGGCTTTAGCGCCGAGGAGATTGCCGAGCGAACCGAGGAGCTGCGCAACCCCGAGGCCCGCAAGCCTCGCGCGGCAGCACCCGCGCACGCGCAGGCCGGCAACGGCAAGTCCAACTTTGCCGGCAAACCCTCCTCTGCCGGCAAGCCCAAAAAGAAGAAGTTCTACGCCAGCAAGCCCAAGGGCAAATAACAAAGTTGCGGTGGAATACGGACTGTTTTGCCTGGAATTAGGCAGTTTTAGACCGTATTTCACCGCAACTCATATTGGGATGGCGGTTGGCGATCTAGCCTTGGGTGACCAGGCGGTAGCCAATGCCTACGTGCGTTTGGATGTAGCGCGGGTGCGCGGGATCGGACTCGATCTTTTTGCGCAGCGTACCCATAAAGACGCGCAGGCTCGCCAAGTCGCTCTTGGTCGCCGTGCCCCAGATCTCGTGCAAGATAAACTGGTGCGTCAGCACCTTGTCGGCATTATGGGCCAGCAGGCACAAGAGCTTGTACTCGATCGGCGTCAGATGCAGTTCCTCGCCATCCATCGTGGCGATGCCGGCATCAAAATCGATATGCAACTCACCGGTATCGAACGACCCCTCGGAGGCAACGCCGCCCGCCTGCGCATACGAAAGGCGCCTGAGCGTCGTGCGAATGCGCGCGAGCAGCTCCTCGACCGAAAACGGCTTGGTCAGATAGTCGTCGGCGCCAGCATCGAGTGCGCGAATCTTGTCCGCATCCTCGCTGCGCGCCGAGACCACGATAATCGGCATGCCCGACCATGCGCGCACCGACTCCACCACCTTGACGCCGTCCATATCGGGCAGGCCCAGATCGAGCAGCACAATGCTCGGCGCCTGCGACGAGGCGGCGGCGATGGCGGCATGGGCGGTCTCCACGGCCATATGGCGCAAGCCGTGCGCCTCGAGCGCGGCGACAATAAGGTTGCGGACGGCGGGATCGTCCTCAACGACCAAGATAAGCGGTTTCACGGCAGAGTTCGGCACGGCGCTACTCCTTATCAAACGAAACATCGGCGACGGGAAGCTCAATCGTAAAGACCGAGCCGTGCGGGTCCGCCGCGGCAACCTCTATGCTACCGCCATGTGCCAACGCAATGGAGCGGCAGAGCGAAAGACCCAGGCCCACGCTACGGTGGCTGTCGGCCAGACCATGGTTGGCGGTGTAGAACGACTCAAAGATCCGCTCGCGGTCCTCGGGCGCGATGCCCGGCCCGTCATCGGCCACCGAGCACGTCACGTGCCCATCGTCGACGCCAATCGAAATCACGATATGCGAGCCTGCGGGCGTATAGGTGATGCCGTTGTTCACCAGGTTCACCACGAGCTGTACCATCAGACGCGCATCGACGTTGACGAGCGCCGGCTCGTCGCACGGCACCACCTTAAGATCGTGCTCGCGCACGGCCGGACTTACGTGGCGCAGCGCCTCCTCGACGATATCGTCCATGAGCTCGAGCGTGGTCGACAGGCGCATACCGCCACCCTCGAGCTTGGTGATGGCGAGCAGATTCTCGACAGTGGCGTTGAGCCATTGCGCATCCGAGCGAATGGACAGGAGCAGGCCGCGGCGCGTCTGGGCATCGAGCACGGCGGTGCCGGTCGAGCCCTGGTCGAGCAGCACGTCGGCATTACCCGAAATACTGGTGAGCGGCGTGCGCAGGTCGTGCGAGATGGAGCGCAGCAGGTTGGCGCGCAGCTGCTCATTTTTGGCAAGCACCGCCGCCTCCTCGCGGGCCTCCATGGCGCGGGCGCGATCGAGCGCCAGCTCGCCTTCGCTCACGATGGCATCGGCAAGCGTCCGTTCCTCGGGCGTCAGCGCATCGGGCTCGGCGACAATGGCGAACACCCCCACCACCGAGGCGGGATCGCCCGCGCGCACCATGGTGTCGCCCGAGCGCACGGTCAGGTATGTGCCAAAGAACGCCGAGGCGCCATAGGTGGCATCGAGCGGCGTTCCCACATAGGCGGACGCCGAGAGCCGCGGCGGCATCTGCGGCGCCAGCTGGTGTACCGGCGCGGCATCGCCCACGGCCGTGTACGTCGTGCGCGGCAGCAGGTCATCGCCCTCGGCGTCGGCGCCGTACCACACGACCGGACAGTCCGAAAGACGCGCCAGCTGCGTTGCCATAGCGTGCACAATCTGTTGCTGATCGCCACACCGCTGCAGCATGCGGTTGGTCTCGAGCACCATCTGCGTGCGACGGTCGCTGGCGGCAGCCTGCGCCAAGGCGCGGCGCAGGGCCAGCGCGATCGAGCTCGATACGAGCGAGACCGCAAACATGATAAAGAACATGCCGGGATAGACGCGGTCGATAAACGACAGCGCGTAGCGCGGGTCGACAAACAAGAAGTTGTAGAGCGCCACGGCGGCAGCCGAGCTCAGCAGGCAGTACAGGCGGCTCCAGGTAAAGAAAGCGCACAGCTGCACGGCGAACACATAGACGATCATGATGCTCGGCGCGAGCCCCGGATGGTCGAGCAGCGCGCCCACAATCGTCGCCGCGGCTAGCAGCCCCGCCGATACGCAGGCGTCATACAGAGGGCTGCGACGCGTCAGCGTTGTACGCCGCCACCAAAAGTTCTCGGCAATATCGCCGTCCGCACGGACGTCCATCAGCGCCCCGCCCCTCTCTCAAAAACAAAAACCACCACAAAGGGGACTGGCACCTTTGCGGTGGTGGCCTCCTTGTGGTGGTTCCAAGTGTATAGCCTTTACAGCCTGCGGTCGTTAGACAAACAGCACGTGCGCGAGCAGGGCGCACACGCACACCGCTCCAAATACCAATGCCACGATCGAAATCACGCGATCGACCATGTCCATGTTGGCCCGATTCGTAAAGAACCGATCTTCGGCGGCGTCGACGCGCGCCTCACGGACGTCAAGTGTCCTTGCATCCATGTTTACCTCCCCGGCTTTAGTTTTGCTCATCGATAACCAACTCCGTGTAGTCTCCGTCGGCTACGGGCGCTCGTTGGGGGCAAGGCGCTGCATCTTGCTCACGGCCTTAAACTTGGTGAACAGCGGCACGTACTCAAAGCTCACGTTGGAGTTCTCCAGGCCGTACCAGCGCGCGGGCGTGCCGGCGGCGCGGCGGATGATGTACTTGAGCGTGATGGCCGTGCGCTCGCTCGGCTCCACGTCGCTTTCGGGCGCCAGCAGCTTGCGGATCATGACGAACTTGAACGTGCCAATGTTGCCCGGATCCTTATAGACCGAGTAGTCGTGCGTCTGCGACGGCAGCTCGCCGGTGGCAGCCAGGTCCTGAACAACTTGGCGCAGGTAGGCGTTGACGCGTTGGTTAATCTTGTAGCCCAGGTACAGATGCACGCGGAAAACATAGTCGGTGCCGAACGTCTCGACCGAATAGGCAAAGGTATGCGGCTCGTCCATGGTCTCGACGTTCACGAACCACCAGGCGCGAGCGCGCTTGGGATGCTTGTCCAAGATCGAGTAGACGATATCACGGTCGATGTAGTCGGTATGGGTGTCCTTGGTCAGGTACACGATGTTGTCGCTCATGCGCTCGTAACGGTCGTCGTCGCGCAGGCGCTTGAGCTGCGGCAGATAGCTGCGCAGCGGCAGCAGCGTAAACTGGCGCTGTTCGACCGCCGTGCCGTTGTACCAGCACACCATAATGCCCATGATGAGTGCAGCCATGAGGATGGTGAAGTAGCCGCCGTGGAAGAACTTGGTGAGTGAGCTCACGAAGAAGAAGCCTTCGAGCAAAAGGAAGAAGGCCGCGAAGATCCACGGAGCAACCTTGAGCTTGCGCTCCTCGTGCAGGTAGAAGAAGAGCAGCAGCGTGGTGCACATCATAGTCAGCGTAATGGCAAGGCCGTAGGCGGCTTCCATATGAGCCGAGTTCTGGAACAGCAGCACCACGATGACGCAGCCGACAAGCATGACGTTGTTGACCATGGGGATGTAGAGCTGGCCTTTGGTCTCGGCCGGATAGAAGACCTGCATGTGCGGCATGAGGTCCAGGCGACTGGCCTCGGACACCAGCGAGAACGCGCCGGTAATGAGCGCCTGCGAGGCAATGATGGCCGCGATGGTTGAAAGGCCGACGGCAAACGGACGCAGGCCCGGGGCGAGCATCTGGTAGAACGGGTTAAGGTCGGCAATGCCCATGAGCTCGGGGTTGGCAGCGTTGTTCATAAGCCAAGCGCCCTGGCCCATATAGGACAGCAGCAAGCAGCACTTAACGAACGGCCAGGTGGCGTAAATGTTGCCGCGACCCACATGGCCCATGTCGGAGTAGAGCGCCTCGGCACCGGTGGTGGCGAGGAAGCAGCTGCCCAGAATCATGATGCCCGCGTGGTTGTTGGGGCTCAGCAAAAAGGCGATGCCGCGCACCGGGTTGAGGCACAGCAGCACGGCGGGGTGCTGGAAGACAAAGAACAGACCCGTGCCGCCCAGGAACAGGAACCACAGCGTCATGATGGGGCCAAAGGCGTGACCGATCTTGGCCGTGCCGATGCGCTGCACCAAGAAGAGCGCAATGATGATGGCGAGCGTGATGGCGACAACGCGGCCCTGGTCATCCCCGAGCACGGCGTGAACCGCAGGGATGGTGCGCAGGCCCTCGATGGCCGTGGTAACGGTAACAGCCGGCGTCAGGATGCCGTCGGCGAGCAGCGCGGCGCCACCCAGCATGGCGGGGATGATAAGCCACTTGCCGCAACGCTTGACCAGGCTGTACAGGGCAAAGATACCGCCCTCGCCGTGGTTGTCGGCGCGCAGCGAGATCAGCACGTACTTGACGGTCGTCAGCAGCGTGACCGTCCACACGACAAGAGAGAGCGCGCCGAGCACGAACTCCTCCGTCACGCTTCCGATGCCGCCGTTGCCGGCAACGAGCGCCTTGGTTACATACATAGGGCTGGTGCCGATGTCGCCGTACACCACGCCCAGCGTGACGAGCATCGCCGAGATGCTCACAGGAATCGCAGCGTGCGAGGCTACTTCCTTTGCCTTTTGTTCCATAAGCCGGTTTCCTCCCAATTTTAACGTTCGACGGGATTATATGTAATCAGCACATATTTTAATGGCACCGTTTTCCCAGCTAGATAAACATTTATGCGGCCTTTAGGCCACCGCGGCGATATGGAATGTGACAAAGGGACGCCCCCTTTGCCACATTCGTCATTTTCCGAGCCAGTTTTTGAACCACCACTCCATGGAGCGACTCATCTCGGCCATAAAGGGACTGGTGTGTTTGCGGGTGTAGATATCCACCACGCGCTCCCCCACCTCGCGGGCATGCGGGCGAAACATCGCGTCCATCTCGGCCACCTGCGCGTCCATGGTCGCGGCATCCGCGCGGCAGTAGCGCTCCTCGTGCACCAGGTTCACCACGGGGTGCGCGATTGCCGGGCGCTCCTTACGGGGCGTGCCGATGATGAGCATCGACAGCGGCATGGTATAGGGCGGCAGATCGAGCAGCTCGGCAACTTCCTCGGCATTCTCGACGATATCACCGATGTAGCAGCTCCCCAGCCCCAGGGCCTCGGCGGCAACCACGGCGTTTTGTGCAGCGATCACGGCGTCCTGGGCCGCGATGGCAAAGTCGCCCAAACCCGGCGCGCGGCGGGGCGCCTTGCCCGTGCGCTCGACAAACTCGGGCTCAAAGCAGCCCACGTGCTCAAACAGATCGATCCACTTGGCATAATCGACCACAAATATAAGTGCCCAGGGCGCCTTGGCGATCATGGGCTGGTGATCGCACAGGTCGGCCAGACGGTCCAGCGTAGCCTGCTCGCGAATACTCACGATGGAATACATCATCATGGCGCCCGCCGACGGTGCGCGACTCGCCGCATGCAAAACCGCCGCCCGCTGCTCGTCGGTCACCGCCACGGGACGGTCGTCGTCATCGCGCGCAAAAGCGCGCGTGGACGAACGGTGCTCCAAAATGTCCAGTACCGCGTTGCCCGTAGTCTCGACCGGATAGCCGTACGTATCCACGCCCGCAGCTCCGTCGCCGCCCATGTCCGCCTCGCAAACCTGCTCGCTCATCGCCCTACCCTCGCCATTTCTTTAAGAAGCCTTTACGTTTCCGTGTAATTCCCGTCCATTATCGCGCAGGTCGCCACTACATTGCGTCACACCGCCACACGCGCGCGTTAATATGGCTGGTTGTTGTGCGCAGCCACCAATCGCTGCGCATATCTTGGTAACAATCGGGTAAATCCCCGCTTTCGTAGGTTTTAGTTTGTGAGGAGTCTCAGCATGTTCGCTGCCGCCATCTCGCTCGTCGGTCTTGCGGCGACCGTCTACCTTGTCTTGCGCGAGGCCAAGGCCATTTGCGCACAGTCGGGCACCGTCGCCAAAGGCGCCATCGCCTGGAGTGTCGCCTTCGGCCTGTTCCAGCTCTTTTTGACCATTTGGGGCGCCATTGGCCTCGTCGCTCAAAACGAGCCGCTCGCCTTTGTGATGCTCATCCTGACCAACGCCATTCTCACCGGATGCGCTTGGGCCAGCATCGCCCGCGACCGCATCGCACCGCGCGTCTTTGCGTTCGCTGCCACCGATGCGCCCGCCCCCACTGGCAAGCTCGCCCGCCTGCGCGGCGCCTTTGTGGGTAAACCGCTCGTCGCCGCCGTCCTGTGCCTGCTGCTCGCCGGCGTCTTTGCGCTGCTTGGCATGGAGGTCTCATCCAACCACGACTTTACCTGGGTCTACCCCCTGTGCATCCTGCTCGAGTGGGCCATCATCACCGTGCTCATGGTCGGCCTATTCTTCCTATTCCAGCGCCACGGCGCAGCTCCCGCGGTCCTGACCTTTGCCCTCTTTGTCCTGGGCATTGCCGAGTTCTTCGTCATCACGTTTAAATCCATGCCCATCCAGCCGGGCGACCTTTCGGCCATCTCCACCGCCGCCGCGGTCGCCGGCACCGGCTACACCTTCTCCATCTCGCTGTTCTGCGTGCTGTCCATGGGCTTTACCGCCATCGCCATGCTGCTATGCGAGTACGCCGGCCTGGTGGCACCGCACCGTCAGAAGGGTGCCGCCAACGCCAAGCGCATGCTGCTCACCAACCTGCTCGTGGCGGTGCTGTGCCTGGGTGGCGTGACTGCGCATGTCACGCTCATCGACTACTACAACACCCTCGGCATCACCGTCTACACCTGGCGCCCGCTCGAGAGCTACTGGCGCGAGGGCTACCTGCCCGCCTTTATTAGTGCAGCGCAATCCATTAAGCCGCCCAAACCCGCCGACTACTCCGTCGATGACGCCAAGGCCACGCTCAAAAAGTACGCCAAGGCCTATGACAAGTCCGACGCCGCCAAGAGTGACGAGCGCACCGCCGCAAAGGAGCAGTTCGACAGCGAGAAGCCGACGGTCATCGCCATCATGAACGAGACCTTCTCGGACCTGTCCATCTACCAGAACATGCGCGCCGGCTACGAGGGCCCGCAGTACTTTAAGAACCTGTCCAACTGCCTCAGCCGCGGCAAGCTCTACGTGAGCGCCTACGGCGGCGGCACGGCCAATACCGAGTTTGAGTTTATGACCGGCAACTCCATGGCCAACCTGGGCGCAGGCGTGTACCCCTACACCATCTACAACATGGAGACGACCGGGAACCTGGCAGAGCAGTTCAAATCGCTCGGCTATTCCACCACGGCCATGCACCCCAACCACGCCACCAACTGGAACCGCGAGAACGTCTACAAGGACTTTGGCTTTGACCAGTTCCTGTCCATCAACGACTTCCAGGGAGCCGACACCCTGCGCGGCATGGTGACCGACCAGGCTACTTACGACAAGATTCTTGAGCTGCTCGACCAGAATGCCGATCCGCAGTTTATCTTCGACGTAACCATGCAGAACCACTCGGGCTACGACACGGGCCTGCTGCCGGTCGACAAGCAGATGCACCTGAACATCGACACGACCGATCTGGATGCCAAGACCATCGAGGACGGTACGCCCTCCGATGTCGACGAGTACGTCTCGTGCATCGAGCAGTCCGACCAGGCGCTGCGTTACTTCCTCAACGCCCTGAGCAAGCTCGACCGTAAGGTGGTCGTGGTGTTCTGGGGCGACCACCAGCCGTTCTTCCCGTCCAAGTTCAACGATAAGTGGTTTACCGACGAGGACGACGCCACCCACCAGGAACGCCTGTGGCAGACCGACTACATCATCTGGGCCAACTACGACGTTGCCGGTTGCAACCAGACGAGTGAGGGCGACGACCTGTCCACCAACTATCTGTCCACGCAGCTGATGCAGCTGATCGGCGCACCGCTGACCGACTATCAGAAGGCGCACATGACGCTGCGCGAGTCGCTGCCCGCCATCAATTCCGTGGGCTACGAGGACGCCAGCCTGCGCTGGGCGCTCTCCTCCAACGTCACCGGTGACGACGACGCCGCCGCTGCCGCAACCAAGGCGCGCGAGGATTACGCGAAGATGCAGTACTACGAGATGTTCCGCGACGGCAAGAACGTCTATACGGAGCACTTCCAGACCGAAGCCAACGAGACCGACCCCAACCTGGCGCCGGGCACGACCAAGATTAAGTAGCTGCTAGCTGCTGAGCCACAACTGAAACGTCTGTCCAGGCGGAGGCATATAAGGTTCCCTGCTCGGACAGTCCTGCGCAAGACGAAGGCCACGTTATGTGGCCTTCTTTGTTTGCGGAACTCGCGATGAACCTTATTTGCCTCCGCCCGGACAGACGCCTTGTTGTTGGAGCGCGGCTTGTCATCGGGGTATCCGCTGAACATATATAAGTTGAAGGCCACATTAAGTGGCCTTCTTTGTATTCGGAAAGTGTGTCCCGGAATCTGCCTTCGGAATGGGACGCAGTTTCCGCTTGAGGGCCTGTTGGGAAAGCGCATCCCACTTCAAGAGTAAATTCCGGGTCGCACTTTCCGCTAAGGCTCTCAACCGGAAAGTGCATCCCATTCCAAGCCTTAATTCCGGGACATAGTTTCCGGACAAGACATCAACCGGAAAGTGGGGACCACTCTGAGCGCCGATTCTGGGACACACTTTCCGAAACACCGCCCATCCGGAAAGCCCGTCCCGCTCTGAATACATCCGGGCATGGAATATCCGCTTATTAGGCCTTTCGTCAATAAAGGGGCGCCCTCCCGAGCGGCGGGCTCGAAGTTCATCGCGAGTTCCGCACGCAAAGAAGGCCACTTAATGTGGCCTTCGTCTTGCGCAGGACTGTAGAGCAGGGAACTTCGTGCCCGCCGCCCGGGAGGGCGTTGCGTTTAGAAGATGAACCTAGCGCTTATCCCTCCGGGACAAAAGAAGTGCGGCTATAAATGCGATGATTGCAAGTGTCAGCAACACCAAAAGCAACGTGAGCGTGTTGTCGCCCGTTGCCGCCAGACCAAGCAAGCCGAGCTTCTTGCTGTCAGCAGACTGCACGGGAATCTTCTCGCCATCGTCCTCGGCGGTAATCTCCCAGCGAATGGTCTTGTTTGCGTCGGCAACCTCGTTGCCCACCGATGTCGGAACGTTTAACTGCAAATTAAGCACCGTGCTGCCATCGCTCGTAAACGTGGCGATTTGCGTGGGATAAGCGAACGCGCTGCCCGGTGTTCCTGTCTGGAGCCAACCTGCAGAGCCATCGCCCGCCGACGCCGTTAGGGTAATGGGCGACAGCAGGCGTGCCGTCTCGTGATCGACAACGGCACGCACAAACACGCGCACCTGGGACTTTACGCCCGTGGCACGAATCTCTATCTGCTGATCACGCACATCGCCAGGCATCAGATCTTTAAAGGCCAAAAACAGATCGGGCTCCCCCGAGGAGTCCGTCGCCCCCGAGACCGTCAGCTGACGCGCATTTCCGTCATAGGCTATCGCGGGAGTATCGGCAAACGCACGGGCGGGAACAGCGAGCGCGACCACGCAGAAAATGGCCGCGACCATGCAACGCAAGGAGCGCGCAACACCTTTACGAATCGGGAACGCCATACTTACGCACCTCCATGCGGCGGCACCAGCACGTCATTCTCGACCGAGCAACCCCATGCGTCGTGCACGGCCTCATCGGGCGTCGCCTGGACCGCCTGAGTGGAGATATCCACGACAAGATTGCGACCTTCGGTTGCCTTGAGCTCGGTAACCCTATTAATGAGCACGCCGGTTTCCGCGCCGGGAGCGACGGGCGACGTCCAGTAATAGAACCCGTCGCTCGCCTTAACCCAGTTATAAGCCGAGTTCGCGCCCGAGGCATCAGCCACGCTCCACGCAATCTCGTAATCCGCCTCACCCTTCGGCTCCTCCTTCGGCTCATCCCACAGGCGTGCGCCATCCTGGTCCTGCCAGTAGATATCCACTGCAGCACGAATATAGGCGGGCGCGGTACCCGTGTTCTTCGCCTTGACATCGCTTTTCACTTTGCCGTTGAGCGTTTCCTGAACCGATGGCGTCACCGACCCGATGCCGAACTGGTTGACCAGCACGCCCGTAACCGAAAGCCAGGCCAACGTGCCTGCCGTACCGGCCAGGAGGATAACCCCCACCAGCAAGGCGATGATGCGCTTGCGCTTGGACATGCTAATCCTCCTTCTTTGCTACGTTGCCGTTGCTCCAAACGTTATGGGCACGATTGCTGCCGTCGATCCATTTGTCGTTCACACGCGTGTTCGTGCAGGTGAACGTGGCATCGTTCGCGCTCGATGCAGCGGAGATAGTCGCCTGCGCCTTATCGCCCGGCTGCTTGCCAGGGACGCCGATTTGGTTGCTGTAGCGCCATGCCCACGCTGAGTCCTCCTCGACGGTGTAGATACCCGCCGGGACCGCAAGCTCGATAGCGCCGGAGTACCAGGCGGAACCGTCCTTCAGCTGCGCATCCGATGACACCGTTACCTCAACCGTGCGCTCCTCCAAGGCGTTGCCGTCCATGCCGGCCCGGGAAACCTTGAAGCGGAACGTCTTGCCCTTCGCCCAGCTATCCTGGGTTTGCTTGACGATCTTGAGCGTATGCGTAGCGGCGAAATCGAACACCGCATTGCCATCGCTCTGAGTGCCGTCGCCCGTGAGCTTGTAGTCCAAACGATTCGTCAGCTCAAACGAGCCCTCGCCTGAACCCGAACTGTAAAGCGAGACATACTTCCCGTTGACAGGCGCAGGAGTCTGGCCAGGAAGACCATAGCCCACGCGGTCAACGTGCACCGTCAGTTGCGTGCCCATGAAGGGCTTTGCAAAGCAAGCCTTGAACGGCGCCTTATCGCTCTTGTCATCTATCGTGTTCGCGGCATTGGGATCAAGCAACCACTTGAGCTGCCCGGTCACATTCTTAGGGCTCGCATCGTCCGATGTGTCGTTAGCGACGACCTTATACGTCACCGGATACAAATCCATGTTGGCTGTAACCGGTTTACCCTTGAAGTCGCTCCACGCCACAGCTTTGTCGCCATTAACCCACTGCCACTCCAAGAACAACTCCTTCAAGCTGCTATCCGCTCGCTCGCCCAGGAATGCGACGATTGCGGAGTAGGCTTCGGGATCGTAGGCCACTTCCTTTGGCTCCATGACGGGTTCACCCTTGTCGTCATAGACCGGGTTGCCGTTCTCGTACATCTTGGGCACCTTAACTGTCTGAACAAAGCCGGCATTGCCATCCTGGCCACGCAGAACACTCGTATCGTTCGGGTCTACCGTAGCGGTGTAGATGACGTTGCCTTCGGTGTCGTGATAGCGCACTTTAAGCGGCGTCTTCTTGTACACCGCAGTGTAGGTCACGCTCTCAAAGGGCTCGCTGCCCTCGAGGGGATACTTCTCATCGTCAGTCATCAGGGTGTACTGCCCGTCATTGACATAATCGCGCGACCAGCCGACAAAGTCGTACTTGGTGCCGTCAATGCCCACAACCTCCTTGACAGCCTTGACCTCAAGAGAGATCTGGTCGCCGGAATCAGTACGGCCGAGACCGCGGACAAGAGCAGGATTCGCGAGATTTAAGTCGATGTTCGATTGAACGGTAACCAGGCTGGGACGGTAGACCGGGTACAGCTCCATGGGGGCCCTGACCACGGTAGAAGCACTCACCATGCGGATACCCTCCGACCAAGCGACATAGCCCTTGACAGGTGCCGGCTTGGCTTCCGTCCAGCCCACGAAGGCGTTGAACGCACCTCCTGTATCCCTATCGATAGCGCTGACGTCATAAGTGGGCTTCGGGATGCCGCCATCAAGGTTGCCGAGCATATCGCCTTGCTGAGCAACTTTGCCGTCAACATCTTTGGCATTGAGATGGTACACGACCGCCAACGGCGAATAGTACGCCACAAATGTATAGGCCCCGCCGGGTTCCACCTGATGGGAATACGAGTTATCGCCGTTAGGTTCGATCTCTTCAACTTCGCCATTCGGAAGCTCGATCTCAACCTTCTGCAACTTATACAGCTCACCGCCTGCTTTATAAACCGGAGTCGTGACGTCAGGGGTCACCGTTGCCGTAGCAGGGTCGGTGCCCGCGTTGATAACGGGATCGATGTCGTACCTAGGCACATTAACCTTGTCCGTGCCCTTAAAACCGGCGCGATACAGGTTGGTGGTGTACCTAACATCGTACTTCGCGTACACCGGATAGGCATCCTGCCACTGGGTGACCTTAAAATCTGGTTTCACCAGATACGGTTCGGCCTTATCCGGGTCAGAAGTGGTGAAGGAATCGCCCTCGACATCGTAGATATACTTCCAGACGTCAGAATCCCTCTGGACCTCGGCGGTCGAAATCCAGCCCAGGAACTTATAGCCCGGCACGGCCATGTCGGCATCGGTCGGGGAAGCTTCGAGGGTCAGGGGGCTCTCATACGATCCCTTCTCACCATCTTCTGGCTTTTCGGCCACTTTAACCGACTTATTAACATGCGGGTAGTAATACGTGAACGTCGGATCCGCCCCGTTCACCTTGGTCTGCAGCAAGTTACTCTCATAGCGCCGCGTGGCAGTCCTCACGACATTATCGCCCTTGTTGTAGAAATTAACGTCCGTGGTAATCATCGCGCGAACGTAGTACTTCTTATCTGTACGCACCATGCTCTCGATGGGATTTTTCACATATGTCCAATATTCACCATCGCGCTCAAGCGTCCAGAAATTCAGGCGATAGCGATCATTCACCGGTTTGACCGTTACGTTCAGCGAAGCCGAAGTCCAAGTATCGCTTAGCGTTGCAGCGCCTGGAAAATCGGTATCGGCATAGAGGTTTTTTAGAGTATCGGCTCCCGTATCGTTTTTAACGTTGTGCGAGTACGCGTTAAGGGGACTCACGACAAGGGTTTCCTTCGTGAAGCGCGTGCCACACGTTTCATAACTATCCTTTATACCGTGGTCAACATGCTCCGGGCCCCAGTGGACGACGTTTTCACGCACGAAGGTACTACCGACGTTTTCCTCAAAGGGCGTTTGATAGCGATTCCAAACGGAACAAAGTAGCTTGCTGTCCGTAAACTCATGGTTGGTATAAGCCCGAACGTAATAATCCACTCGGTACTCAAAGCGGGCGATGTAGGTATGCGGCGCGGTTAAATCGACATCGGCGGGGAGCGTATAGCTGGGGTCGCGGCTTACGCGCACCTCGAGCGGGGCATCCTCGGTTCCCTTGTTTTCATACCAACCCAGGAAACGATAGCCGTCGGGCAGCTGGCCCTCCTCGGATATAGCTTTACCGGATACGTCGAGCACCTGTACGGTATACGCGCTTGTGCCATCTTCTGCAGTCTCAACCTTAACGTCAGTTTTGCCCACACCGTCGCGCCGAGTCTGATCGTCGGTTGCATCCTGCTCATTGCCCTCAAACACCGTCATGATGTTCGACACATAGTCGGTGTACACCGGATAAAAATCGGTAGGGCCAAGCACAGTGATCTCGGTGCCGGCAGGATAGAACGCACCGGCGTTTTTTAACTCGGCAAGCTCAGGCGAGGTGATGGCCGCGTAACCGCCATGCATCCCGGCCTCGCCACTCGGCTGCGTCGTCCAACCGATAAAGGTGGCGCTGGCAGAAAGAGTGCCGCGGTCCGCAGGGGCAGCCGGCGTTAAACCGACGCCATAGCGGTACCAGTCCGTCGACTTGTCGTGCTCCTCGCCGCTCTGCCACGCGAGCGTCTCGCCCTTGACGTTATAGAACAGTACCTGCGCCTCGTACGAAGCAATAAACAGGTCGTTGCCCTTAAAGGCCTCGGCCCCCTTCGCGTTATCGGCGGTATAGCTCGACGTTATCTCGTGCGCTTCGTTCTTCTGGACCTGCTTGCCAGCCTTAACGGCATCGGCATCGGTCTTGCCGTTAAACCAGGCGTTATCGGCATCGATACGGTTCACATTGACTCCGGGCTCACGGAACCAGCCCATAAAGCGGTAGCCGCCGTTGGCCTCGGTCAAACCCTCTGGCTTTGCGGAGGTATCCTGCTTAAACGTTACCGATGTATCGCCCTGGGCCAGGCCTTGGGCCGTTCCCGCCAGCACGGCGCTCACGGCAAAGGCGTACGGATCCGAGGTCGCCTGGTCTTTGCCAAGTTTGGTCTTCTCGATTGTCGCGGTGCCCGCACCGGGAAAATCGATCGTCGCCTTAACGCTTTGGCCATGCACGGGGATATTCAGCTTGTAATCCATCGCCCACTCATTGGTGTGCTGGCCACCCAGGGCATCGTCGTTGGCGGTCGAGCGCATGGTGCGGGCACAGAAGTCGTAGTCGTGCTCTTCCCATAGCTCACGCGTGATGTAGCGCTCGTCGTCCCACGGGCCATAGCCGTCGCCCTTAGTGGTACCGTCGCCGCCAAACGCGGGGATTTTCTTTTTAGCGGGATTGCCCTGGCTATTGCCATTCAAGCTCACGCTCGGTTTAAAGTAGCACTCGGTGACCGTGGCATCATCCCTGTTGGCACGCGCGGCAATGCCGCCCAGGTTCACATCGTTTTGAATGATGGGGATCACGGCGATGGGATTGTACTGGCGCGAACTCAAATCGCCCGCAAAATGGCTGCGGACGAGCTCGTTGCCCTCGGCGGTCAAAATTCGGCCCGCCAGGCCGCCTGTCCACGCACGCGTCACGGCGACGACGCCCACATATGACGCGGCATAGCTGTAGCACTGCGCCGTCGAGAAGCAGTCGATAATCTTGGCCTCGCCCGCCATGCAGCCCACAAAACCCGAGGCGTACACGTTGTTGCCGCCCAGGGCGCCAATTGCCACGTCGTACTTATTGGTGACGTCGGTCATGCCCTTCTCGGCAATCGAGCCGTCGTCCTTACGCGTCGGCGTCACGCGGCAGTACTCGATAGTCGAGTTCTTAACGTAGCCGGCAAACGCCGCCATATACAGACCCTCACCGCCGAGCGCCTGCACGCCCGAGGTCGCGTTGTTGACGGCACGGCCGCCACGGACCTCGCAGTTGTAGAGGGTGCAGCCGTCGAGCTCGCCGGCGATGAGACCGCCCTCAAAACCTGCGTTGGTAATGAGGTTGAGAGCATTGTTGGCGCAGGTCACGTGCAGCGTGCTCTCCATGACCATAACGTTTTCGAAGCGCGTTTTGACGGCCTTGCCCACGATAATGCCACCGCGGAAGTCCGCCCACACGTTGGCGTCCTTGACCAGGAAGTTTTTGATGGTGGCACCGTTGGTCTCGGCAAAAAATCCCGTATCGCGCTCGGGGTCAAAAGCGTCTTTATCGTAGCTCAGGCCCTCAACGGTGTGGTTTTGACCATCGAACACGCCCTTAAACGGATGCTCCTTGTTGCCAAACGACAGATGCTTAACGGTGTGCGAGACAATGGTCTTCATGTCGTCATCATTAAGCACGATATCGTTATCGAGATAAACGCGCCAGCCGGACGTATCGCGCTCACGCGAAAGCGCCACGTACACCAAAAAGTCGTTCGCGTTTTTGATGTGGTATTCGTTTGTGTTCTCGGGCACGTCCTCGGCATGCACCACCGTTGGCAGCGCCATAACGCAGCAAAGGGCAATCGCTGCGACGGCAACCAGCCTGCTAAGCATGCCCCGGTTTATGTTCCTGATCTTCATAGGCTAGTTCGCCTCCGGCCAACCCACAACGTCAAGTACGTCGAGGGCGGTATCGCTTGTCTGCTGGTTTTTGGCCTGCACGGCCTGAACATCGATATCGAGCCTGAATGAGCCACCGCGCGCGGCATCATGGTAGTCGCCCACAAAACGCAGCGAGTCCATGAGGCTCTCCGTCATAGCATCGGGGTCGAGCACGCCGCCACGCCCGGTCAATCCACGGTAGTAGTACCACCCATCGCCGCCATCGATCCACGGAGACCCCTCGCCCGCGTTCACATGAAACGCGACGTTGTCCGAGGCATCCGCGCTCGAACCGTCGGGCGCCACCGACGTCATGCGCAGGCGCGCGCGAACGTACTCAGGCTGCGCGCCGACGTTCTCCACGCGCACAATGCGGCTGATGTCAGAACCCCCGGCCTTGGTGTCGGGATAGTCACCGTGCTCGTTGGGATCAAACGGAATCTCCTCGCCCTGCACGTTGAGGGTGTATTCGCAGACTCGTACCTTCACGCTGCCAAACGATAGGACGTTGTTCGCCGGAACCATATCAACGGTAAAAGCCAGCGTGCCGCACAGGCACGCCAGGGCCAACAGCGCCATCGCAGCAAGCGCCAAGGTGCGTTTCTGATTGTCGGAAAGATTATTGAGCATTACGTTCGCCAGTCGTCGATAAAAAGGGGGACCGAGATCCCAGCCCGAAAATGGGGATGGGGAGCGGGCCGGGATCTCGGTGGAGGGGGATTAAGCCTGAGTCTTAGCCCATTCCTTGGCCTGCTTAAGGGCATTCTGCGCGTCAGCATTTTCACCCTGCTCGGTGCCATTCTGGCCCGCGCCAAAGATGTAGGCAGAGACCGTCATCGTGGGAGCCTGTTTCGGGTCAGTAGTAGTCTCGACAACATCGGTGTTGTTCATGGCAGAGGGAATCGTCACGGCAGTGAAAAGCTCATCGGTATAAACGTCCTGCGCTGCTTTGTTGGCTTCGAGCTTTGCAGGCAGGTTCTCTGCGGCAGGGTTCTTGGAGTACATAAACAGACCGCTCACGTACTGGTTGCCAGAGTTGTCAGATTGGTTGGTCTTGACTTGACCCTCAACGGGCTTCCAATTCGTATTTTTGAGCGTAAAGTACGGGGTCTTTTCAAGGCTGGTGCCAGGCTTGACGATGGCATTCTTTACGTAAATGAATACGTATGCATCATCAGAGCCAGCCTTGATGCCGACATTGGGGTTCTTGGCCACAGTGGCGCCAGGAACCATCTTGGAGTTGGCAACCCACTGGGTCTCGAACAGGTAGGCCTTTTCAGTGTTCGGATTATCGGGGGCCGGTTTCTCGGGATCGGTCGGATCAGGCTTGTTTTCCGGGTGGCCAAAGCTACCCACCGTGAACACGTTGTCAATGTGCTCCTGCGCCGTCAGCCATGCATAGGTACCCACGCCGGCAGCCAGCACCAACAGCAACAGGGCGGCAATGATGCCGTAGCGCTTTTTCTTCTTGTTTTCCATCGTTCTCTTCCTTTCGAGAATCGTTTTCCCCGGCAACGGCCCCTACCGCCGCCGACGCTTTTCCCTGCCGCTATGAACGCCGCTCCCTCGCATGCACGCGGGTATGCTTGCCCGCAGGCTCGTCGGGAACCATCCGATCGAGCACAATCGACGCCGCGGCCAGCAGCGCCAGAACGGCCACCACAACAAGCAAACCGGGCATCGTCGTGCAATATGCGTTAACGAAGCCCAGGTAAGGGACACAAAAAGAAACAGTGCCGATAACACTCGAAAAAGGCGTCTGCTCGGCATCGTGCATGATGCTTCCGTCTGCATTTTTGTTCGCAATTCCCTGCGTGCCGATCATCTGCGCGGCAGGGTCGATCTCGTACACCTGGTGCGTCACCACGGCGCCGTCCGATCGGTAAAAGGTTGCATTGTCGCCCACGGTAATATCCGTTGGCTCAACCTGGCGGACAAACACCATGGAGCCAACGGGAAGATCGGGTTCCATAGAGCCCGAGAGCACAGCAAAGGGCATGTATCCAAATGCACGAGGAACAAAAGAAACAACGGCAAGGGCTATGACAAGCGCGAACGCCAAGCTACTCAAAAGTGCAATAAATCGTTTGAGTCTACGCGCCGTCAAAGTGATAATTCATCCCCCTTGAGGACCTATTCGACCCATCCAAAGGTCAGCAAGTTTCAACAGGAACCGCAAGGCGCTTGAAAAGTGAGTCCGAAATAAGCCAATTTGGAATCTTTTCGTAATAAAAACATAGCGATGTGCTACACATTTTTCAATGTTTTGTCGCTAAATGCTACTAATTTTGGCGTAAGTGGTCATTTATCCCCAAATTGGTCTGCTTTATCCAATATCTGTGACTAACCCCCTACGCAACTTCCCCATAGAGGGATTATTTTTTGCGAAACTAAAATAATGGTACCCCCCCCCACATTAAAACAAATTGCTGGAAGTGTCCTTTATTTCCGACCCCTTTTACTGGAGTTTTATGACAGCCCCATGTAGTTCGCAGCCCATAACCCTCTGAAAACCGTGTCCCAGAATTCCCGTCCGGAGTGGGATGCGGCTTCCGCTTGTGCCCCCGTTGGGAAGCCGTATCCCGCTTCGATCACAAATTCCGGGTCGCACTTTCCGCCAAGACCCTCAACCGGAAACTTCATCCCATTTCTCGACCGAATGCTGGGATGTAGTTTCCACAGAGCCCTTCACCGGGAAACCGCATCCCATTCCAAAGGCAAATTCCGGGACGCAGCTTCCGCAACCCCACCCATCCGGAAATCCCATCCCACTCCGCACACATCCGGGCATAGAACAATCAGCTTACTAGGCCTTCCATCAATAAAGGGGCGCCCTCGTGTCATGAAAAAAAGCCTCGAGAACTTCGAGGCTTTCACATTTGTATTGTTTTGCACGAAGGACCGCGAACGGCGAAGCTACTCTCCCAGCACGGCCTTCTTGGCGGCTGCAGCCATGTTGTCCAGGTCTTCCTTGGTGGGATGGTCCTTCGCGGCAACCCAGTTGTCGAGCAGCATCTTAAATCGGGCGTTTTCGGGATCTTGCTCGAGCATGGCCTCGTAGCGCTGCTTGACCGCGGGGCCCATCTTGCCCTGGCACATCGCCCAGCCCGCAAGCTCGGCATCCCCAGCCAAATTGGAAGTTACGCGGTCGATAATCTGCTGATAGTAGCTCTGGTCGGCGCCAAAACCGCAGGTGCCAAACAGGAAGACGCGCTTACCGTGCAAGGCGGAGAGCAACGCCGCGACCGAAGGCGTGCACGCGCCCTTGTCACACCAAAAACCGACGAGCACCGTGTCGGCCGCGCAGGCGCCCTGCGCCTCGAGCGCAACCTGATCTGCATCCGCATCGTCGCTCAACGCCGCGGCATGGACAAACTCAACGCCCGCAGCCTGCAGAGCGCGCTTAATCGCACCCGAAACCATCCTGGTATTACCGCTCTTGCTGTTAACCACCAAAGAGCACGTCATAGTCACGTTGCCTCGTTTCCCCCAAAACTAAAGCCACTAATGCAATTTATTAGATGAATATCTTAGTACTAACGTGACAGATGTAAACCACCGTCTGTCGATTGGCGACGCAGACGACATCTTTGGACAGATTTCGAACAGTATGTACTTCGGATTGAAACCGCCACAGAACGTTTCACGAATGGCCGAAAAACTGTTTCACAAAACGCCGTCAAATTGCGTCACGGAGTATCGTCAAAATGTTTCACGCGCTGGTAGAACGCTATATAACAAGATCGCTCTATGGGACAAACAAACCTGATTAATTTGCCCCACGGGCTTGCTCACTGGGCGAACTGGCTGCGGTAGAGCTCGGCGTAGAAGCCGCCTGCCGCGAGCAGCTCGTCGTGCGTGCCGCGCTCGATAATCTCGCCGTCGCGCATCACCAGAATGCAGTCGGCGTTGCGGATGGTGCTCAGGCGGTGCGCCACGACAAAGCTCGTACGACCGGCCATGAGCTCGTCGAATGCCGCCTGCACCTGCAGCTCGGTACGCGTATCGATGCTCGACGTCGCCTCGTCCAGCAGCAGAATCGCCGGATCGGTGAGCATGACGCGCGCGATGCACAGCAGCTGTTTTTGACCCTGGCTAAACGTGCCGCCGTCCTCGCCGATTACCGTATCGTAGCCGCCTGGCAGCTGCACGATAAACTTGTGCGCGTGCGCGCGCTTGGCGGCCTCGATAACCTGCTCGCGCGCGGCTCCTGGGCAACCGTAAGCGATGTTGTCCGCCACCGTGCCCTCGAACAGCCATGTGTCCTGCAGCACCATGCCAAAGGCGCGGCGCAGGCTTGCGCGCGTGTAGTCACGCGAGGAACGGCCATCGACCGCAATGCGACCGGCGTCGATATCGTAGAACCGCAGCAGCAAATTGATGAGCGTTGTCTTGCCACAGCCCGTAGGACCGACCAGGGCAAAGCGCATGCCGGGTTTAGCCTCGATGCAGACATCCTGCAGCAGCTTGCGGTCGGGCACATAGCTAAAGTCCACATGTTCAAAGGTCACCTCACCCTGCGGGGCGGCAAGTTCCACGGCATCTAGCGCATCGGGCTCCTGCTCGCGCGCATCGAGCAGTGCAAACATGCGGCGCGCCGAGGCGTACGCAGTCTGGATCTGCGTGATGACGTTCGTGACCTCGTTGAACGGCTTAGTGTACTGGTTGGCGTAGGACAGGAAGATCTGCACGCCGCCCACCGTGAGCGCCGCAGGCACGCCCGTGATCACGCCCGCGCAGCCGATCACAGCGACCACGGCATAGATGATGTTATTGATAAAGCGCGTGCCGGGGTTGGAGAGCGAGCCCATAAACTGCGCGCGCTCACCTGCCGTATAGAGCTCGGCGTTAAGGGCATCAAAGCGCTGTTGAGCGTTCGGGCCATAGGCAAACGCATCCACCAGCTTCTGCTCGCCCACATACTCCTCGATATGGCCACCGAGCTGGCCTTGGATGCGCTGCTGTGCCGTAAAGCTCTTATTGGAAAGTTTGGCGATGGCACCGGCCGCAAAGATGGAAAGCGGCGTGACGAGCACCACCACAAGCGTCATGGTCAGGTTGATGGAAAGCATAAACGCGAGCGTGCCCACGATGGTGATGACGCCGGTAAAGAGCTGGGTAAAGCCCTGCAGCAGACCATCGCCCACCTGGTCGACGTCGTTGACTACGCGGCTCATAAGGTCACCGTGGGCATGGCTGTCGATAAAGCTGAGCGGCATACGGCTGAGCTTGTCGCTCGCCTCCACGCGCATGTCGCGCACCGTCTCGTAGGACAGACGGTTAACGCAGTAGCCCTGCAGCCACTGGAAGGCCGCGGCACCTACGACGACAATCGCGAGTTTGGTGACGAGCGGCAGCAGCGCGTCAAAGTCCACCTGCCCGGCGGCAACGATGAGGTCGATGCCCTCGCCGATGAGGATGGGCGTGTAGAGCTGCAGGATAACGGAGATGGCGGCACTCACAAACGAAGCCGCAAACGAGACGCGGTGCGGGCGAACATAGCCCAGCAGGCGGCGGGTCACCGCACCCACGGGATAGCGCTCGGGATCACCGGGTTGGCGCGGACCGTCGCCCAGGTCGTTAAGGTTATCGTTGCCGGACACGTTAGCGGTCATCGTGGCGACCGAACCGGAGGAAGTATACGGATTCATCTAGCAGCCCTCCTTTGTGCAGATAGGCGCAGGGGCAGTCGGGGCGGGTGTGGGCGCCATACTCCCCTGCTGACCCTCGAGCTCCTCACGGCGAAGCTGCGACTGACAGATTTCGCGGTAGAGCTGGCAGGTCGCGTACAGCTCATCGTGCGTGCCCATGCCCGCGACCGAACCGTGATCGAGCACGCAGATCATGTCGGCGTCGCGCACGGTCGAGACGCGCTGGCTCACAATCACCGTGGTCAGCGGCAGCCCGCCCTCGGCGGCACCGCGCACGCTGCGCTCGCGAATGGCATGGCGAAGCGCTGCGTCGGTCTTAAAGTCGAGCGCCGAGGCGGAGTCGTCCATGATCAGGACCTGTGGCGAGCCCACCAGGGCGCGCGCGATGGTCAAGCGCTGGCGCTGACCGCCACTGAAGTTCTTGCCGCCCGCCTCGACCGGGGCGTCGAGCCCCTGCGGCTTGTTGCGCACGAACTCGCTCGCCTGCGCCATTTCGAGCGCCGCCCAGAGCTCCTCGTCGGTCGCCGACTCGTCACGCCAGGTCAGGTTGCTGCGGATGGTGCCGCTCACCAGCGACGCACGCTGCGGAACGGTCGCAACCACATGGCGCAGCTGGTCGAGCGGCCAGGCGCGCACGTCGGAGCCCATCACGCTCACGCTGCCGGTGCCCGCATCGTAGAGGCGCGGAATAAGCGAGACGAGCGTGGACTTGCCGCTACCCGTGCCGCCGATAATGCCGAGCGTTTTGCCCAGCGGCAGTTCCAGGGTCACATCGTTGACGACGTTGGCGGCGCCGGCGCCAAAGGAGAAGCTCGCATGGCTAAAGCTCAGCGCAGGAACTGGAGCGACATTGCCCGGCTCGGGCAGTGCGACCGGCTGGTTGCCCCCGTCGGTGATGCTCGGCACGCAATTGAGCACCTCGTTGATACGCGACGCGCTGGCGCTCGACTTGGTAAAGACCACGACCAGGTTGGCGACATACACGATGGAGGTGAGGGTCTGCGTCATGTAGTTGACGAACGCCATGACCTGGCCCTGCGTAAGCTCACCCACGTTGACCTGAATGCCGCCCACCCACAGGATGGCGCACACGCCCAGGTTCATCACCAAAAACGTTACGGGGTTAAGGATCGACGAGAGCTTGCCCACCGCGATGGCGGTATGGGCCTGGTCGTCGGCGGCTTGGGCAAAGCGCTCACGCTCGTGGTCTTCGCGCACAAACGCACGAACCACGCGGGCGCCCGAAAGCCCCTCGCGGCAAATAAGCGCGATGCGGTCGAGCTTTGCCTGCAGCTGCCTGTAGTACGGAATGCAGCGCGCCATGACAAACCAAAACACCAGGCCAATGGCGGGCGTGCAAATCAAGAAAATCACGCCAAGCTTAAGGTCGATGGCAAGGGCCGCGACCATGGAGCCCACCGCCAGGAAAGGCCAGCGGATGAGCATGCGCACGCCCAGCGCCACGGCAAGCTGCACCTGGTTGACGTCGTTGGTAATGCGCGTGATGAGCGACGGCGTGCCAAAGCGATCGAGCTCAGCATAGCTCAGCTTGTTGATGTGCTGGTAGAGCGCACCACGGATATCGGTACCCATGCCCTGCGAGGTGAGCGCCGCCATCTTTTGGCAGACGAGCGTAAACGAGATGCCGATCACAGCCATGGCGCCAAGTACCATGCCGTAGTGGATAACGGCATTAACGTCGTGCGAGCCAATGCCCTTATCGATCATCTGGGCAATCACCAGCGGCGTCAGCAGGTCAAAGATCACTTCGATCAACTTGCACGCAGGGCCGATCACCATATATCGGCGAAACTTACCACCAAAACGCCTGAGCAGCTCAATCATAAAAAGGCGCTCCCTATCATCATCTCTCTTCAATCTGATTCATGATAGTACGGCGAACCCTGAAGATGCGTAAGCAACTCGTTACAGATGTAAGGGCAACGGCCGCTAGCGCCCAAGGCACGTAGCAGCCGATGTTTTGGCAACGCCAGCGAGCGACATAACGCCAGGGATTCAATTATCAGATAAATGTGACCCTGCCGGCACTCGCGGGTAGCCGCGGCACGAAAAAGCGCCTGCGCACTCGATGGATTCGGATGCCCGACAGAGGCTCCTTATGGCTGCTTCCTTCCGGACCTGACCAGATTCGGAACATGTCGTCATCCGAACCCATCGAACGCGCTAGGCGCTCGATATATCTTACCTGCTCCCGCCCGATGGGGCAAGACAGCTAATTTGGGACGGGGCTTTTTTGACTACTTTTTGACTGGGGACATCAGGGTGACGAAAGTAGCCAAGAAAGCCCCGTCCCAAAAAGACTGATCTGGTGCTGCGCCACGAAAAGGCCCCATCTACTACGTTTTGGTCGCAGGGGTCGACCATAGCCGACTTTTTCGGAAATCGGCAAGCTCTCTACCTGCGGTTTCATTTTTGCAAATTCCGAGATAGTCGAGGGTGGTCGGTTAAACGTAGTAGATAGCCGTGTTTCGTGGCAAACGGTCCGACTCGAAACCCATGTCGACCAGCCTCGGATGACCATTCACGAAGTTACGGTGGAATACGGACTGAATTGGCACCTTAAAGGCAAAAACACTCCGTATTTCACCGCAACTTATCGAGGGGATGGGTTTTAGAGGCGGGCGAGGTCGTAGGATCGAGCGGCAGACTCGCCGGCGCAGATAAGGTTGGTTATGGCTTCTTGGGGATCGAGCGCCAGCTCAAGGCCCATGGGCTTGCGGCAGATCGTCAAAACCAGGTCGACGCCCTGCTCATACACCGCATCCAGGTTGTCAGCGCGACCGCCCACGACGGCGACCACCGGCTTGCCATAGCGCTTGGCACGGCGGGCCACACCCACCGGCGCTTTGCCGGCGGCGGATTGCTCGTCCATATTGCCCTCGCCCGTTATGACCAGATCGACATCCCGCACGCGCTCGTCAAACCCAATCAGATCAAGCACCGTCTCCACGCCCGAATGTAGCTCTGCACCGAGCGCTAGCAGCGCGGCGCCCAGACCGCCAGCGGCACCGGCGCCGGGCACGCCGAGCACCGAGCCAAACGTCCGCGCACCCTCGGACACGCGCAGCAATCCCTGAGCCCGTACCTCGGCAATCGCCGTATCGAGCAGGCGGCCGTAGCCGACCATCCAGCCGTCGCACCCGCCCAGCGCTTCGACATCGTCTGTCGGCAGGCCCTTTTGCCCGCCAAACACCGCAAGTGCCCCGCGACGCCCCACGAGCGGGTTTTCGACATCGGAAAGCACCACGACACGCGCGCCATCCAAAGCCTGCAGCGCTGGCGCCAAATCAACGCTCGCCACCTGCTCAAGGCCCGCAAGACCGGGAGCGATATTGCAGCCACGGTCATCGACAAGACGCGCGCCCAGCGCTTGCAGCATGCCGGCGCCACCGTCGTTGGTGGCGCTGCCGCCCAGTCCCATATATAGGGTCCTCGCCCCCGCGCGAACCGCACGAAGCATCAGCTCGCCCACGCCATAGGTCGTCGCGGCCAACGCCGCCGACTCCGTGCACGGCGAGTACCCGATGCCCGCGGCTTCGGCCATCTCAATGACAGCCGACTCGTGCTCGCCGTCCACCAGCATCCGGGCAGCCACGCGCTTGCCCAAGGGACCCGCCACCTCGCAGGTCACAATCTCACCGCCGCACGCGGCAACGGCATCGAGCGTTCCCTCACCGCCATCCGCCAGCGGCAGCGCGCTTACTTGGGCATCGGGCCACACGCGGCGCACGCCCCCGGCAACTGCCGCCTCCGCCTGCGCGCTCGACACGCTGCCCTTAAAGGAGTCAATCGCCAGCAGCACACGGCGGGGCCGGCGGCACGCAGGACCAAAGTCAACTGCCGCGCCAGCATCCTCACCGGCACCTGCAAGCGCTGCGGCGTGAGCGGCGTGTGCTTCAAGATCGGCCCCACAACCGCAATCAGCGCCGCCCGCTCCGCGCAGACCGCCAAAATAGCTACTCAGCAGCTCGCGGCATTCATCCGCCAAGACCCCAGCCGTCACATTAAACCGATGATTCAGGCGCGAATCGGCATTGAGGTCGTATAGCGACCCCAGGGCGCCCGCCTTAGCATCGGCCGCGCCGTACACGCAGCGCCCCACGCGCGCATTAACCATAAGCCCCGCGCACATGCAGCAGGGCTCGAGCGTCACGTAGACCGTACAATCGGAAAGGCGCCAACGACCGAGCGACTGAGCGGCGGCGCATAGGGCCGCAAACTCGGCATGCGCCGAAGGATCCTGGTCGAGCTCGCGGCGATTATGCGCCCGCGCGACAATCTCACCCGCGCGCACCACTACGGCACCGATCGGCACCTCGCCCACCGCCGCGGCGGCACGCGCCTCCGACAGCGCCTCACGCATGAACTTCTCATCGATTCCGGTGCTCGTCATCGTTCGCCTCCCCTGTTGCAAATCCAAAACGATGCTATCATTACGACTCACGGAGAGATGGCAGAGCGGTTGAATGCGGCGGTCTTGAAAACCGTTGAGCGCGAGAGCGTTCCGGGGGTTCGAATCCCCCTCTCTCCGCCACTCTTAGTGACTCACCGGCGTCATGGTCCGCTCGAACAGCGCATCGACCACGTCGGCGATTTCGGATCGGCGCTCCAGTACGTGGCCCGATTCCCACCACATGGTGAAGAGCCGAATAATGCCGCCGGCGACAAACTCAGACGTCGTCTCGAGCGATACGGGCGCAAGCGCATCCTCGTCAAGCGCGCTCATCACGCGCCCGCGTATGGAGCGCGCGATGCGGTCGCAAATCATGCTGGTCAGCATGCCCGACATACTGCTCGCCAAAATGTTATCCATGAGCTGCTCATGCGCCAGAATCAGATCCATGGCATCGGCGAACACTTCGTGGCGAAGCGCGCGCACGTCCTCGGCGCCCTCCGCGCCATCCGCATCGGCCCGCTTTTGCGGCAGACCCGACATGAGTTCATCGATATAGAAGGCAAAGTAATCGTTTTTGTCGCGGAAGTGCTTGTAGAACGTCGTCCGACGAATCATAGCGCGGTCGCACAGCATGGCAACCGTCACGTCCTCAAACCGATGCTCTTCGAGCAGCTCAGTAAAGGCCTCGAACAGGGCCCGATAGGTTTTCTTGATGCGAAGGTCCATACGTATCGCCCTCCTCAAGGAAAAGACATCGCTCACTAATCTGTCGCATATCTTACACCTGTATCGCCCACCCCCTGGCGAACGGCCTCACCTTGGTGGAAACATAACGCTTACCGGAAAGTTCGGTATCGCCAAGGGTTGCGGGTATACTAGTAGCGTTACACCAACGGCAGCCGGCGGAAGACGCCGCGGCCATTCGAAACGGAGACACCATGATTCCCGTCATCATCGGTATCGTTGTTGTCGTTGTGATTGTCTGCGCCATCGCCGGCATCTACAACAACATGGTCACCAAGCGCAATCGCATTGATAACGCCTGGCAGAATATCGACACGCAGCTGCAGCGCCGCAACGACCTGATCCCTAACCTAGTCGAGACCGTCAAGGGCTATGCCAAACACGAGCAGGACACGCTTGCCGCCGTGGTCAACGCGCGCAACGCCGCCGTAAGCGCCACCACGCCCGAAGCCAAGATGGAAGCCGACAACGTGCTGACCGGCGCTCTGCGCCAGCTCTTCGCCGTGGCCGAGGCTTACCCCGATCTTAAGGCGAACACCAACTTTACGCAGCTCCAAGCCACGCTCGAAGACACCGAGAACAAGGTGAGCTACGCGCGCCAGAGCTACAACGACTGCGTGCTCAGCTACAACAACGCCATCCAGACGTTCCCTGCCGTCATCTTTGCCGGCATCTTCCAGTTTAAGGAGCGCCAGGGCTTCGAGGCCGCCGAAGCAGCCCGCCAGGCACCGACCGTCAAGTTCTAACAGGTTGCCAGCGCATCCTTAATCCGCTATATGCATAAACCGCCCCGTCGAATGCATACTTCGACGGGGCGGTTTCCCTTGTCGCGAAGGTCCCCCTCAAGGCGCCGTGCATTTTTGGGAGTATTCAGCATGCCCGACAGCTTCGAGCGCCACGATAAATGCCAAAGACCGCGAATATCCCTGCAAATCAAATGCTGTCAGCCCATAACCCCGCCCATCATTCGTAGAAAACATCGATAAATCCCGATTTTTCGCCCGAGGTCGGTATGCAAGGGCCTTCGATTGCAGAATACTCGCAAAAATGCACGTCGCCACCACCCCCACATGGCGCGACGCAAAACAAAAGCGCGGCCTAAAAAGCCGCGCGCCATCTTTCATTCAGATCTATATTGCCCGTAACGGCAGCGCCGAGGTAACGCAGGCCCGAGGGCAACCTTCCTTTCCGGCGCACTCCGCAGGACGAAAGAACCTCCGCCGCACGAAGTGCGCTGCGGAGGTTCTTGCATGTCCGAGGACGCGCCGGAAAGGAAGGTTGCCCTCGGGCCGAACAGCTATGGCAGCTTACGCGACGGTGTAAACCCAGTCGTGCTTATCCTCGACAGCACCAGATTGGATGCCGGTCAGGGTCTCGCGGAGCTTCTTCATCACAGGACCGATCTCGGTGTAGCCAGCCGGGAAGGTCACGGTCTCATCGGCTCCGTAGACCTTGTTGTCGATCTCGCCGACCGGGGAGATAACGGCAGCGGTGCCGCACAGGCCGCACTCAACAAAGGTGCCGGCCTTGACCTCGGCCCACTCGACGGGACGCTGGTCGACGGTCATGCCCAGGTCCTGAGCAACCTGAACGAGCGAACGGCGGGTGATGGAGGGCAGGATGGAGTCGGTGTGCGACTGCGGAACGACGAGGGTGCCATCCTCCTTCACGAACAGGACGTTAGCGCCACCGGTCTCCTCGACATAGGTGCGGGACTCGGAGTCGAGATACAGGTTCTCGGCATAACCCTCGCGGTGAGCCTCCATCGTGGGCTTCAGGGACATGGCGTAGTTGAGGCCGGCCTTGATGTTGCCGGTGCCGTGCGGTGCGGCGCGGTCGTACTCGGAAACGCGCAGCTTGACGGGCTTAAGGCCGCCCTTAAAGTACGGACCGACCGGGGTCACGAGAATGCGGAACGTGTACTCAGGAGCGGGAGCCACGCCGATTACGTCACCGGAGCCGATCATAAACGGACGCACATACAGGGTTGCGCCAGAGCCGAAGGGCGGAACCCATGCGGCATTGGCAGAGACGACCTGCTTGACGGCCTCGACAAACTTGTCCTTGGGGAACGGGGGCATCTCGAGGCGCTGCGCAGAGTTGTACATACGCTCAGCGTTCATGTCGGGACGGAAACAGACGATGCTGCCGTCCTCGGCGGTGTAGGCCTTCAGGCCCTCAAAGACCTCCTGGCAGTAGTGGAAGATACCACCGCACTCGGAGACATGCAGGGTGTGGTCGGTGGTCAGGCCACCCTCGTCCCACTCGCCATCCTTCCAATGAGCCTCGTAGCTGTAATCGGTCTTCATGTAGCCAAAGCCGAGGCTACCCCAATCGATATCCTTCTTCTCGACAGTCATATGTCGCTCCTTACATACACAGTTGCATACTCGCGAACCCGCACGCAAGGACCGGGGCCGACCGTGTCGCAACGTCACACGCCCGGAGCGTAGAGCCGGACGGGACACGCGGACGACATCGAAGCCGATGACACGTCGATTCGCATGCACGAGATTGTACTCCGCACACGCATCGGATAAAACGTTTTTCTTTAACTAACTAAAGTATTTTCATTTGACCGAAGCTAGAGAGGCCCGCCACCGTAAACGGTGACGGGCCTCAACGACACGATTTGTGCGCCGGCTCGAGCTACGCGTTCTTTTTGCCCAGCTTTGCCTTAACCAAACCGACCACGGTCGGAATAATCGACACGGCAACAATGCCCACGATCAGCAGCTCAAAGTGCTCCTGCACAAAGGGAATGCCGCCAAAGAAATAGCCCAGCAGTGTAAAGACCGTCGACCAGGTGATACCGCCCAGCACGTTATAGATGACAAAGTTGCGCCAGTGCATGCCGCCCATACCGGCGATGAAGGGCACAAAGGTGCGGATAAACGGGAAGAAGCGACCCAGGAAGATGGCCAGGTGGCCCCACTTGTCAAGGAAGTCCTCGGACTTTTTAATGCGCTCGGGCGTCATGGCCTTGACCTTGCCCGAGACGATGATCTTTCGGCCAAAGAAATGGCCGATCATAAAGTTGCACTGGTCGCCCAAGATGGCGGCCGTCCATGCGACGGCCAACAGGGCCACGATGTTAAAGCCGCCGTTGTGGGCAAAGAAGCCCGAAGCGAACAGCAGCGAATCGCCGGGAAGGAACGGGAAGAACACCACGCCCGTCTCGATAAAGATAATTAGGAACACGCAGCCGTAGGCCATAAGCGGGCCGGCGGCGATCCAACTGGCGATCGCGGTGCGCGGGTCCTTGAGCAGCTCGGCGATAAAGTTAATGAAACCCATGAAGTAAAACCTCTCAGTTGTGGGCGCGGACACGTCCAAGTTGACCAGTATACGGTTGCGGCGCCCCCTCGTGCGCAACCCCACAAAAGCATGACTCCATTACCAGCAAGTTTGCATAACTGACACTTGTCGCCCAAAGCAAAGCAAGATCGCCCTTCTTAATCCCTAGCGAATCGCTATACTTTATTGAATCGCATTGTCACGGCGCTGAGGGAGGGCGGCCAGTGAGCTTTATCAATACCATTCGCGAGGACATCAAGACCGTCCAAGCGCAGGACCCCGCCGCGCAAAACGGTCTGGTCATTTTTCTTTCGTACCCCGGCCTGCACGCCAAGTGGAACCACGTGCCCGAGCACTGGCTGTGGGAGCACGGCCATCGCTCGCTCGCCCGGGTGCTCTCGCAAATCACCCGCCACATCACCGGCGTCGAGATTCATCCCGCTGCACAGATCGGCAAACATTTCTTTATCGACCACGCCATGGGCGTTGTCATCGGCGAGACCACCATTGTGGGCGACAACTGCGTGCTCTACCAAGGCGTCACGCTCGGCGGTACCGGCAACGAGACCGGCAAACGCCATCCCACCCTGGGCAACAATGTCACGGTGGGCACGGGCGCCAAGGTGCTTGGCAACATCCACATTGGCGACAACGTCAAGATCGGCGGCAACTCGGTCGTCGTCAAGGACGTGCCCGACAACTGCACCGTCGTGGGCGTGCCCGGGCGCATCATCAAGCGCAACGGCTGCCGCGTGTTCGAGGAGAGCTTCGACGCCAAGCAGCATCGCGAGTACATGCCCGACGATGCCGCCGAGCAGAGCGCCCTCAACCGCCAGGGCATCAACGAAAACGCCCGTCGCGTCAAGGAACTCGAGCGAGAGGTGGCCGAGCTCAAAGCCCTCGTCGCCAAGCTCGTGGACGAGCGCTAGGGCCGTGGGCAGCCGCCACAGCATGAACGCCAGCACAAAAGGCGCGCCAGGGAATCAGCCCCCGGCGCGCCTTCTTTTCGATGCGACATGCGGGACTGCCCCTTTGTCACCTTATGCGAACTGGCTTAGGTAGAGGTCGGCGTAAGCGCCCTCGGCAGCCAGCAGCTCCTTGTGCGTACCCTGCTCGATGATATTGCCGTGATCCATGACCAGGATGAGGTCGGCATCAACAATCGTCGACAGACGGTGCGCGATCACAAAGCTCGTGCGCCCGCGCATGAGCGCGTCCATGGCGCGGCCGATGGCAAGCTCGGTGCGCGTGTCCACGCTCGACGTCGCCTCGTCCAGGATGAGGATCGCCGGGTTGTTGAGCAGCACGCGCGCGATGGTCAGCAGCTGACGTTGGCCCTGGCTGATGCTCTCGGCATCGTTAGCCACCCGTGTGTCGTAGCCCTGCGGCATAGTGCGCACAAAGAAGTCGACCTGAGCGGCACGTGCGGCCGCGACAATCTCCTCGCGCGTCGCCTCGGGACAGCCATAGGCGATGTTCTCGGCAATGGTGCCATCGAACAGCCAGGCGTCCTGCAACACCATGCCAAACTGCTGGCGCAGCTCGCCGCGGTCCATGCAGCTTGTGTCCACGCCGTCGAGCGTAATGCGGCCGCCGTCGATCTCGTAAAAGCGCATAAGCAGGTTGATGAGCGTGGTCTTACCCGCACCCGTGGTTCCCACCACGGCGATCTTTTGGCCCGGCTCGGCGGCAAACGACACGTCGCGCATAAGCGGCTTGTCGGGCGAATAACCAAAGCGCACGTGCTCAAAAGCGACGCGGCCCTCAATGCGACCCGGCAGCTTGGCGGCCTCGTCCGGCAGCGGATCGGCCTCCATCTCGGGCTCATCAAGCAGGTCGAACACGCGCTCCGCACTCGCCAGCGCGCTCTGCAGCGAGTTAAAAGTGAACGACAGCTGCGTCATGGGTTCGGACGCCTCGTAGATAAACTGGAAGAACGCCTGGAACACGCCGACGGTCATGTGACCGGCGACCAGCATGCTGCAGCCCACGAGCGCAATCACAATCTGCGCCAGGCGACCGATAAAGCGAACCGCGGGTCCGACGGCGTTAATCATAAAGTCGGCCTTGGTGCTCACGCGCGCCAGCTCGCCCGAGGCCTCGTGCACCTCGGCAGAGCTCTGGTGCTCGCGGTTGAATGCGCGAATCACCAAACGGCCCGAATAGCCTTCCTCGACCGCGCTCGTGATTTTGGACACCCACTCCTGACGCTCGCCCGTCACATCATGCGTACGGCGCGAAGCCACCTTGGTCACCAGCAGCGACAACGCCGTAAAGAACAAAAAGACTAGCGTAAGCGGCACGCTAAACACGAACATCACGCCCACGGCGCCCACCACGGTGCCGATCGACACAAGCAGCTGCAGCAATCCGCGCTGCATGCTCTCGGACATCTTGTCCAAGTCGTTGGTCGCACGGCTGACGACCTCACCGGGACGATGCGCATCAAAGAAGGCAAGCGGCAGACGGTTGAGCTTTTGTGCGATGCGGTTGCGTAGACGCAGGTTGAGGCGTTCGGCCACGCTCGACATCAAAAAGCTCTGGAGCGCATAGAACGAGGCGGCGGCAGTCCAGATCATAAAGTAGACGAAGATGGTCTTGCCGCAGTTCTCCCAGGTGATGTTGAAGGTGGTTCCGTTGGCAAACGCCACCTGAATGTGGCCCCACAGCTCATCGATCACGCGGGCGCTATATGCCGGCGCGGCGGTGTTAAAGATGACATAGAACACAATGCTCGCAAACACGATATAGAAGCGCCAATGGTCGCCGGCAGCCTCGCTCCACAGGCGGCGCACCGTCGCCCAGGTATCACGGGGCGTCTCGTCTTCGTCTTCGTCATCCACGTCGCGCATGCGCTCTGCCTCGGCGCGGGCACGCTCATCCTCGGCTCGTTCGTTTTCCTCGTAAAGCGCTTGACGACGAGCCTCGCGCCCGGCCGCCGCCTTGGCGGCGTCATCCAGCTCGGTCGACGCGGCAGCCTGGTCGACCGTTTTATCGGCAGCGTCCGCAGCGGCGGCATCGACAAGGTCGCCCTGCTTCTTGAGCTCCTCGGTCATGCTACTCACCTCCCTTCATCTGCGATTCCGCGATGGCGCGGTACACCTCGCAGGTTTCCATAAGCTCGCCATGCGTGCCCAGGCCCACGACCTCGCCATCCTTGAGCACGACAATCTGGTCGGCGTGCAGAATCGTCGAGATGCGCTGCGCGATGATGAGCACCGCGGCGTCGCGCGTCTCGTCCTGCAGCGCATGGCGCAGGGCTGCATCGGTCTTAAAGTCCAGGGCCGAAAAACTATCGTCGAAGATATATAGATCGGCATGCTTCATGAGCGCACGGGCGATGGCCAGACGTTGGCGCTGGCCGCCCGAAAAGTTCGTACCGCCCTGCACCACCGGGGTATCGAGCCCCTGCGGCTGATCGAGCACAAAGGTGCTCTGGGCAACCTGCAGCGCATGAAGCATGTCCGCCTCGGTCGCGTCCTCGTTGCCAAAGCGCAGATTGCTTGCCACGGTACCCGAGAACAGCCACGCCTTCTGCGGCACATAGGCAATGCGCCCGCGAATCTCACCTTGCGAAAGCTCGCGCAGATCGACGCCGTCCAGGCGAATGATGCCCTTGGTGGCATCGTGGAAGCGCAGTAGAAGCTTTGCCACCGTCGACTTGCCCGAGCCCGTCGAGCCCACGATCGCGGTGGTCTGCCCGCGACGACAGGCAAAGCTCAGGTCGCACAGGGTGTCCTCGTCGGCATCGTCAAAGCGAAACGACATGTGATCGAACACGGCGACCGTATCGGCCCCGTCCTTTGAGTCGGACGCGGCCGCATCGAGCGTACGCTGGCCATCGACGATGCTCGGCTTAATCTCCAGCACCTGCTGTGCGCGGTTCAGACATGCGGCGGCACGCGGAAGCGTCAGCACCACCATCTGCGCCATCATCACAAAGAACAGGATCAGAAGCGCGTACTCCAGCACCGCCGAGATGCTCGCGATCTGCATGGCGTGGGCGCCCACGCGGTTGCCGCCCACCCACAGCACCGCCACCTCGGCAATGTTCATCAAAAAGAAGCTGGAGCTGTCGAGCCCCACAAAAAGGTGGTTGACCTTAATGGCGTTGTCCGCGTACTCGCTAAACACCTCGTCCAGGCGCTGCTCCTCGTGGCGCTCTTTATTAAAGGCGCGGATGACGCGAACGCCCACGATGTTCTCGCGCAGCACCACGTTCATGCGGTCGATAAAGCTCTGCAGGCGCATAAAAATCGGCGCGGCGTTAGCGACCGTAAAGACCGCCGCCACCAGCACGATCGCAACCACGACGCCCAGCAGCGTGCCCATGGCGGGATCGATAAACCAGGCGAAGATGATGCCCGCCACGGCCAAAAACGGCACCGGCAGCACCAGTTGAATCGTCTGCAGAATCGCCTGCTGGATCACGTTGATGTCGTTGAGCGAACGCGTGATCATCGAGCCCGTGCCAAAGCGCTCAAAGTCGCTGGCAGACAGCTCAAGCGACTTGTCGTAGACGGCGTTGCGGATATCGCAGGCCACGTTGGCGGCCAGGCGCGCCGAAAGATAGCAGCCCAGCACCGCGCCGCCGCTGGCCATGCCGGTCGCGATAAGCATGTAGAGGCCGTTGCGCAGGATGTAGTCGACATCGCCCGTGGTGATGCCGGTGTTGACCATGTTCGCCAGCATCGTGGGAACCAACAGCGTACCGACGTTGTCGATTAGCAGCACCAACAACGTCACCGCGACAAGCCTGCGATACGGCTTCATAAACCTCATTAAGAGTCGCACGACTCCCCCTCACCTTGATTCTCGGCCTGGCTCTCGGCAGCGATATGCTGCTTAAAGGCATCGCACTCATCGCCGAGCACCCGAGAGAATTTGCCGATCAAGCGCATAATCTCGCGCTGCTCACATGGCTCAAGCGCACCAAAGGCTCGCTGTTCGGCCTTGAGTGCCGGCAACGCATAACGCTCGGCAAACCGCATGCCCGCTTCGGTCAAACGCACAACCTTGTTCTTACGGCTGCCTTCGGCAAACTCCAACGTTGCGAAGCCCCGCGCCGTCAAGGTTTTAATTGCCGAGTTGATAGTCTGCTTGCTGTAGAACCATTCGCTTGTCAGACAGCTTACGGCAACACTGCCGCCCGCCGTGCTGGTATCGACGAGCATCCAGTAAGCGCAGTCCGAAAGACCGCAGGCGCGCGAGAACTCCGAATAGATATGGTCGAGTCCATTGAGCAACCGGTCGAAGTCGACCAGCGTAACCGCACTATTCATCTATCCCACCATTCGATTGTCCGATTTTTGACCAATTTTGTATCTCTAGATTAGTCCGAGTTTTGACTATCGTCAACAGGCTCTCCGCAAATGCTTGCACTTTTATGGCCTATCGGCAGAAAAAGACCGCCGGCGCGGGGGCAGCGCCAGCGGTCACGTGAAAATCGGGTTTTATTGCCCGTTAAGCGGCGACGGCCTCATAGACCGTAGCGCCCGAGAAGCTGTCATGCAGGCTCTTGCCGGCAATCCACGGCAGCTCGACGACCTCGCAGACCGTGTTGACCAGCTCGGAGCAGTCAGTAAAGTGGCCCTTGTCGTTGAGGGCCTCGCAATCCTGAACACGCCAATAGCCATCGGTGTGCGTGATGTAGTACTCGTGATCGTCAATCGTCACAAAAGCGCGCGTCTTGGAACGCAGCAGCTTCAGAAATCCTTCGAAGTCGGTCTCGACGACATCTCCAGCCTGGAACATGATGTTACCTCCTGGCCCGGCGCCACCACGGCGCATTGATAAACGTTGGTACTCCTTTAGTAAAACCTTTATCAGAGGTTATGCGTTCGTCATTTAGGCAAGTGGTAAAAAACCGCAGGGTAGACGGGATAAAACGTTTAACCATCCCATTTGTTTGTCACATTCTGAAGGTACTTTTATGCAAACCTACTTTCCCAATTGGGATCTACCCTTTTGGCCGGGCAATTGACCGTCTATCGTTTGAGCCCGACGGGTATGAACGGGGCATCTGCAACGCCACCGCAAGGAGACACCATGGAGACTATCGAAGCACTCATCCACCGCCGCAGCTGCCGCAAATACAGTGATCGTCCCGTCGAGGCCGAAAAGCTCGCACGCATTATCGAGGCCGGCCAGTATGCACCCAGTGGCATGGGGCGCCAGCCGGTGACGTTTGTCGCCGTCACCGACCCCACGACCGTTGAGCGCCTCTCGCAGCTCAACGCACAGGTCATGGGCAGCAACAGCGACCCCTTCTATGGCGCCAAGACCGTTGTGGTGGTACTGGTCGACCGCAGCGTGCCCACGCACCTGGAAGACGGATCGCTCGCCATGGGCAACCTGCTCAACGCCGCCTATGCACTGGGTGTCGACTCATGCTGGATTCACCGCGCGCATGAGGTCTTTGACTCGCCCGAGGGCCTGGAGCTGCTGGCCAGCTGGGGCCTGCCCGCCGACGGCAGCCTGCGCGGCGTCGGTCACTGCATTCTGGGCTATGCCGAAGACACGCTACCCGAGCCCAAACCCCGCCGCGACAACGTGGTGTACGTTAGGTAATTAGTTCCGCCGTTCTAACGAACGGCGGACCCGCTCGCAACTTATCTTGCCGATGGAGTTGTCGTCGTTTCGTTCGTGTGGGTCGTTTCGGCGCCGTCGCCCTGTTCGCCCTCGTCCTTTTGAGCGTCGGCGATGGTGGAGGCCGCCGCAACGATACCGCGCTGGGGCGCGACGCCCGTCTGGGTCTGAGCGCCCTCGACAATTTCTGTGCCTGCATGCGCGAGCTCGGGCGATTTAAACATCGCGTCCAAGTTGGCACCGTCGCCGGCGTAGCCAAGCGCAGCGAGTGCGATGACGATCACTGCAACGACGACCGCGATCGGAACATAACGATGCCAACCAGCCGGATTGAGTCCGCTGCGACGAGCCGCCCCGCGGCTGATGTAGCCGAGCGTGCCGTCGTGCTTGAGCTTTGAACCCACCACGCGTTTGCGGTCCCACAGCGAGGACTCTGCCTGCATTGCCAAGCGGGCACCTGTCGAAGGATAGCCGTATTTAGTGCGCTTGAACGAGCCGTCAAACCCCGAGGCGTGTTTGCCCCACGTCACCGATGTTGTGCGTCGGTTAACCGGCGCGGCGCTCCGCCTTCTGCGGCTCGGTTTTGTAGTCTCAGCCATACGCCCCCGCACGCCGTAACCAAATCGAAACAATAACGCTTTGGACTGTAGCACACGCGTCGCGCGCGGTCACGGGCGCCTCGCTCAACGGTCATCGTCCTTCAGTAAGCGCCACAGCGTTGTTCGGCTTATGCCCAGCACCTCCGCCGCACGGGTTCGGTTGCCGTGGAGATGATCTACAACCAGATGCGCGATATCTCGCTCGGTATCGGCCAGCGGTCGCAGGATATACAGGTCGCTTTCGAGTGTCGGGGCGCCAAAGGTTGCGGTCTTAATCACGTCCTCTTGGGCTAGCACTTCCTCCGCCACAGCGCGATCCACCGTGCCCGCCCCCACCAATATATACAGTCGTTCCGAGACCTCGCGGAGCTGCAGATAATTGCGCGGCCAGCGGTAAGCATCGAGCGCCTTCGTCGCCGCGGCAGACAGCGTGGGCGCTGCCGTCCCAAATGCACCAGCGAGATATTCCAAATAGCGCGCAATCTTTTGCGACGTGGCTCCCTGCTCGACGATTGCCGGCGCCACGCTCACCGCACAGGCGAAGCGCTCGGTCACAAAGGCGGCTTGATCACTTTCGCTGCCGCCCGGCATGTCATTCGCCGTCAGCACCACATGGCAGCGCGTCGCCAACGCGGTGTCGGCCATCGTGGAAACGAGCTCGCGGAGACGCTGGGGGCCAACCGTGTTCCAGCCCTCAATGCAAAGCGTCAGCCCCGTTTGGAACAACGGCGATTCGGCGCTTTTGAGCAGATGGCGCCAGCCGCGATCCGTTAGCTCATCGAGCGCAACGGCAACAAAGGGCTGATCGACAAAAGGACCGTCCAGATAGAGGCGCATGGCAATCTCGACCTGACCCGTTCCCAGCTCGCCCTCGAGCATAAGGGGCACACCGCGCGCGTAGCTCTCGGCGACCGGCGCAGCCACCGAGGCAGGCCCCTCAACGATGCCGTACGCGCTCGATTCGTAGCGGGCCTCAACTTCGTCGGCGTTGAGCCACTCGATGCCCGCGTGCGCCGCGGCGCCGCGCACCTCGCGGACCACGACGACCCAAAGGCCCCCGCCCTCTTTGTCGGCGGGGCGAACGGTCAGGCTCAGGCGCGTACCCGCACGCCCCATAACCAGACGCGCGCCGTCTCCTATACGGTCGAGGCGTTCGGCAACAAAAGCTGCCACATCCCGCTCAAGCGCCGCGTCATTCATGGTCGAAATCGCGACGTCCCCACGCGCATCGATTGCCAATGCCGAGGCCCCGGCAGCAGCCAGGGCCTCGGTCAAGATGTTCAGCTTGGCATCGCTATCCATGATTTGCCCCTGTCCGCGGCGACGTGCAACCGCCGACGGTCGCACGACCGAGTGTTTCAAAATTGAACGATATTGCTCACCAAACACTATAGGGCAGAAAGCGCCGTCCTGCGAGTATAGGTGTTGCCCCGCATCGCCATCCTGGCGGGGCGATAAGAGCTCTTCGGGACTTATAAACCTGCGGACAAGCCATACCCGCAAGAGCTCCTATCGCTCCACCGCAGGCTTGCGCTCACCAGCAACCAGCAACCAGCACGCGAATAAGCTACTTCTCTACCAGATTCCCAGCACGTGCTGCATTCCCAAGCTCATGCACGCAATGCCAATCCAGCAGCAAAAGCCCAGCGCGATGGGCTTGCCGCCCTTTTTGACCAGCTCGACGATATCGGTATTAAAGCCAATAGCCGCCATGGCCATCACGATAAAGAACTTCGAAAGCTCCTTGATGGGCGCCGTAATGGACGTGGGAAGCTGAAACACCGTGGTGACCACGCTTGCCAGCACAAAGAACAGCACGAACATGGGAAACGCGCGTTTAAGCGAAAACGTGCTTTTGGCGTCGCCGCCGGCCTTACGCGCCAGATGCATCTGCCAGCATGCGAGGACCAACGTGATGGGAATAATGGCCAGCGTCCTGGTGAGCTTGACCACCGTGGCGCTCTCGAGCACATTGGCACCGGGATGCATACTGTCCCAAGCACTCGCCGCAGCCGTTACGGACGAGGTGTCGTTGATGGCGGTGCCGGCAAACAGGCCAAAGCCCTCGTTGGTCAGCCCGAGCATACCACCGAGCGTCGGAAACACGAGCGCCGCGATAACGTTAAACAGGAAGATGACCGAAATAGCCTGGGCAATCTCGCGATCGTCGGCATCGATGACGGGTGCGGTCGCGGCGATGGCAGAACCGCCGCAAATCGACGAACCCACACCCACAAGCGTCGAGATCTTACCCGGCACGTTCATAACGCGGCAGAGCACAAAGGCGATGACAAGCGAGGTCGAGATCGTCGCCACGATAATCGGCAGCGACTGGGCGCCCTTGGACAGAATCTGGGAGAGGTTCATGCCAAAGCCAAGCAGGATGACCGCATACTGCAAGATCTTTTTAGACGTATAGGTAACGCCGGCGGCAAGCGGCTCACGACGATGCTTGGGAAAGACAAGTGCCAGAACCATGCCGATGAGGATGGCGAATACCGGCCCGCCGACCACCTCGATCTGTTTGCCGAGCAGCGTTGCGGGAATGGCGATGATCAGGCAGAACAAAACGCCCTTCCAGCGCTCGCGTACGATATTTGCCAGTTGCATATGGGATTCCTTCTTTCTATTTCACGTTTGCGACGGCTTATGATACGGCAACGTTGAGCACAGCCATGCGTAAACACAGACCAAGATGCCGCAATAGTTCTTGGGCAACAGTCGAATTACCCACCGCGGAGAGCCGATTCGCGGCATAATTAACAGCTGACATATCAGTGTGATAGAACGGTTGCGAGGCACTATGGAAGAATCGATGCACGTCGGCGAGCAGGAAACGAGCCTACAGGACCAGTCCTACCACACCATTCGACGCAAAATCGTCTACCTGGACTACAAACCGGGCGAAAAACTGGGTGTCAAGCAGCTTTGTGACGACCTGGATATGGGGCGCACCCCTGTGCGCGAGGCGCTGGTGCGTCTGGCGCAAGAGGGCCTGGTGCGTACCGTGCCCCAAAGCGGCACCTATGTCTCGCCCATCAACCTCACTCTTGCCGAGAGCGCCTGCTACATTCGCGAACACCTGGAAAAGCAGGTGATTGTAGAGTGCTGCGCCCGTGCCACCTCGGCAGGCATCGAGCAGCTCGACCGAGCCATCGCGCTGCAGGAAAAGACCATGGCCGAGGAGGATCGCATCGGCTTCTTTTTAAGCGACAACCTCATGCACCGCATGATCTTTAACATCGCGTGCCGCAGCACCGTGTGGTCGTGGCTCGAGGCGACCAATGCCGACCTGGAGCGCTTCCGCTGGCTGCGCGCCGCCACGCAGAGGCTCGACAATCAGGAGATTGTTAACGAGCACAAGAAAATCCGCCGCGCTATCGCCGGTCGCGACCCCATCGAGGCGAGCTTTTTGGTCAGCAAGCACCTGCATATGATGTTCCGCAACCAGACCGAGGTCCTGGACCAATATCCCAAGTACTTCGAGACCAGCAAGCTCCGCTAACCTGCCAAAAAGGGACAAGTTTATTTTGGCAGGTTTTATCTGGGCAAACGCAACAAGGCCCGACTCCGCCACAACGGAGCCGGGCCCTTCTTGTTAGCGCGTTTCGACAACGGAGCACCTGATGTCAGTCACCAACAGCGAGCGAGCCGCATTTGCGCCAAGGTGACGTGAAATGAGAGGGCGCTGACCTTCTGGTCGCGCCCTCGAAATTGAACGTCAGATTGGCGTGAATGCGGCTCGCGCAGCGTCGAGCAGTTCCGGCGTTTGGTAAAACGCCGGAACAACAATTACTCGACGGTCACGCTCTTAGCGAGGTTTCGAGGTTGGTCAACGTCGCAACCGCGCAGGATGGCCACCTCGCGGGCGAGCAGCTGCAGCGGGACGCTCGCCGTGATGGGGCTGAACACGTCGCGGACGGCCGGCACGCGGATGATGCAGTCGGCGATCTTGTTGATCTCCTCGTCGCCCTCGGTGGCAACGACGATGACCTTGGCACCGCGCGCCTTGCACTCCATAAGGTTCGACACGGTTTTGTCGTAGGTGGCACTCTTGGTGGCCACGGCGATGACGGGGAAGCCCGGATCGATCAGCGCGATGGGGCCGTGCTTCATCTCGCCGGCGGCGTAGGCCTCGGCGTGCAGGTAGCTGACCTCCTTGAGCTTGAGCGCGCCCTCGTAGGAGATGGCAGCGCCCATACCGCGGCCCACAAACAGTGCCGACTGCGCGTCCTTGCACAGCAGGGCGGCCTCATGAACGGCCTCGGTCTGCGTGTCCAAAATCCACTGGATCTGCTCGGCCGTATCGGAAAGCTCGCGGAACATCATGCGTGCCTGTTTGGTGGTCATGCGGTACTTGACCTGCGCCAGCAGCAGGGCCAAAAGCGTGAGGCTAACGACCTGACCGATGAAGCTCTTGGTCGAGGCGACCGCGATCTCCTTGTTGGCCTTGGTGTAGATGACGCCGTCGCTCTCGCGCGCCACGGGGCTACCCACCACGTTGGTGATGCCAAAGACCTTGGCGCCCTTGATACGCGCGTCACGAATGGCGGCGAGGGTATCGGCCGTCTCGCCCGACTGGGACACGGCAACGACGAGCGTCGTCGGTGTGATGATGGGGTTGCGGTAGCGGAACTCGCTGGCAGCCTCGACCTCGGTAGGAATACGAGCCCAGCCCTCAATAAGGTTCTTAGCGATGAGTCCGGCATGGTAGCTGGTGCCGCAGGCAATCACATACACGCGGTCGATATCGTTGAGCTCCTCGAGGGACAGGCCCAGCTCGTCGATATCGAGCTCACCGGCGGGGGTCATGCGACCCACCAGCGTATCGCGCACGACGCGCGGCTGCTCGTGAATCTCTTTGAGCATAAAGTCGGGATAACCGCCCTTTTCGGCCATATCCAGATCCCAATCGATGTGGGTGACCTTGGGCTCGATGACATTGCCGGCCTCGTCGGTATACTCGACGCCCGCAGGCGTGAGCTTGGCAAACTGACCGTCCTCGAGCACCACGACATCGCGGGTGGCGTCGATGAGCGCAATCACGTCGGAGGCAACGTAGGAGCCGGTCTCGCCCACGCCGACCACGATCGGGGAGTCCTTGCGGGCAACGGCGATTACGCCAGGCTCGTCGGCGCACACGGCGGCCAAGCCATAGGCGCCCACCACGTGGGTGCAAGCCTCGCGCACGGAGGCCATCAGGTCGTGTGTCTCGGCATAGGCCTCTTCGATCAGATGCGCGAAGACCTCGGTATCGGTCTCGCTCTTAAAGTGATGGCCGCGGCCCTCCAGCTCCTCGCGCAGCTCGGCGAAGTTCTCGATGATGCCGTTGTGGACGATGGCGATACGACCGTCGCAGCTGGTGTGGGGGTGAGCGTTAACGACAGAAGGCTTGCCGTGGGTGGCCCAGCGGGTGTGACCGATGCCGCAGGTTGCGTCGCTATCGATATTGGAAAGCTCGCTCTCCAGGCCCGCAACCTTGCCCACGCGGCGGATGACGTCGAGGTGTGCCGCGGCGCCCTCGCCCACCTCGAGCGCAACGCCCGAGGAGTCATAGCCGCGATACTCCATGCGCTTAAGGCCTGTGACCAGGATGTTCTTTGCAATATCAGAGCCGGTGTAGCCGACGATTCCGCACATAGGATAAATCCCTTCGTTCGCGTGACTGCAAGACGTCCACGCACAGGGGGCGCTGAGACGTATAACGTTCGAGTATTGTACTCACGCAAGCGCAAGCTGATATACCAGAAGTGGTATCTCAACTTAGATACCACCCGATGCACACATGCCCAGCCGGTCCAAACCGCCACAATGGGGACAGGCACCTTTGTGGTGGTCGCGCTGGCAACGGCGTTTCCCCAGATAAAACCTGCCAAAATAAACCTGTCACTTTTTGGTTGGTTTAGGATGCTACAATCTGGCTTGTACTTGAAACGCATCAAAGGGGCCGCTATGGCAAAGGTTAAAATCAGCGACGTCGCGCGCGAGGCCGGGGTTTCGCTTGGCACGGTTTCCAACGCGCTCAACCATCCCGAGAAGTTGCGCCCCGAGACCCTCAGGCTCATCAACGAGACCATCAATCGCCTGGGCTACCTGCCCAACCAAAGCGCTCGTCAGCTCGCGGGCGGCGCCACCAAGTCCTTTGGCCTGGTGCTCCCCCGTCTCGACCACGGCTTTTCGCTCCAAATCGCCAGCGGCGCCCACAACGAGGCCCGCAAGCACGGCTACGATCTGCTCATCGCCAATGCCGATAACGACGATATTCTCGAGGATCATTACCTGCGCTATTTTATGGGCACGCAGATGTCCGGCGTCATGGTTCAGCCCATGGCGTCCCCCGACTGGCACCCCGCTATGACCAAGATGCCCGTGCCGATCGTCTATCTGGACATCCATTGCTCCGAGCCCGGTTACTACGTGGCCGCCGACAACGAGGCACAGGGGCGTATTATCGCCGAGCTCGCCATCGCCCGCGGCGCACGCCATATCACCGTTGTGGGCCGAGCGGCATTTATGCAGCTCGGCCTGCGCGTCCTTGGCATCCACAAGGCACTTGCCCTGCATCCTGATATCAAAATTGAGGTCATCGATGCCGGGGAGTGGAATACCGCAGCCGACGGCTACAGCATCGGTACCCAGATTGCCGAACGCCCTGCTGACGAGCGCCCCGATTTTGTCATCGGCCTGACCGACGTATTGGCCTCGGGCGTTATCTCGGCGCTGACCGACAAAGGCATTTCCGTCCCCGGCCAGGTCCGCGTGGCCGGCTGCGACGGCAACCCGCTCGCTTGGAGCGGATCGGTCCCGCTCACCACGGTAGCACCCCCAGGCTACGAGATTGGCCGCAAGGGCGTGCAGCTGCTCATGGAACAAATCGAGGATAAACCTGCCGCCAAGACCAAACGAGTCCGCATCGGCTCCGCCGCGCGCACCGTCACCACGGTCCCGGCCACCGAGGACATCAACCGTCAGGAAATCGTGCGTCCCTTCTTGCTCGAGCGCGTAAGCACCCAAAATGCCAAGCCGCATCCGACGGGCCAACCCATAGTCCCGACAACCGACATCAACCTGGGCGCCTACCTGTAACAAAAAAACGCCGCAACGGAAACAGCCCCGCTGCGGCGTTTTTGCTGACCCCACGGGCCTTCCCCGTTTAGCCGAACCTGCGGCTACGGATTTTTATGGAATGTAATCCATTTTTCATTAGCTTTTTTGCAAAAATGGATTCAATTCCATTTTTTAGAACAGTGCCTCCGCGCGGGCGCCGTTGCCGTCGCCGTCCTGCGGGATCGGGCGCGGGGCATGGCGACTCGCGTGCGAACGCTAACACACGACCTTGACCGCGGCTGTCAGATCGAACAGCGTATCGAGCACAGCCTCGCAGCCGTCCACCACGTCCTGCGGCAGCGGCACGATGTCGGGAACGGCAAACACATGGCAACCGGCCGTGATGCCCGAGACGCAACCGTTGCGTGAGTCCTCGACCACGGCGCACTCCTCGGGGGCAAAGCCCGCGCGCTCGCAGGCGAGCAGGTACATCTCGGGGTCGGGCTTGCCGCGCACGACGTCCTCGCCGCAGGTCACCGTCTCAAACTTGTCAAAGAGGCCAACCGTCTTGAGGTTGCGCTCGGCCGTAACGTGGCGCGATGACGTCGCAAGACCCACGTGATAGCCCGCAGCCAGCAGCTCGTCGAGGCACTCGGCGGCACCGTCCTTAAGCTCCAGATCGGTCTTGACCATCTCGTCGCGAATCTCCCTATGGCGACGATAGATTGCCTCAGCGGTTTCGCAGCTGCCGTAATGCTCATCAAGGATCTCCATGACATCGGGCAGCGTGCGACCGATAAACTGATGGATCAGCGCATCATCAATCGCGAATCCCAGCTCGGCCGCGCCCGCCTTCCACGCCTTGATACCCAAACGCTCGGTATCGACCAGCGTTCCGTCCATGTCAAAAATAACGGCCTTGATCATATCGGTCCCCCATCGCTTCGCGCTGCTGTACTCCCGCAACTTTACCGCACCTGTAAACTTGTATATAACGTATATAGCATATTGCACTTTCGTTACATAGATAGAAGTCTTATGACAAGCGACTCGGTAGGATTATAGTTTTCGACCGAGTACTCAACGGCAAGGATCGACTTATGCTTTCAGACACCACCGCACCCGCAGAGGGGCTTCAGGACAAACTCGCAGCGCTCGAGCAGCTGCTTTTAGCATACGGACGCGTCGCCATCGGCTTTTCCGGTGGCGTCGACAGCAGCTTTTTGGCCGCGGTCTGCGCCCGCATCATGCCCGCCAGCACGCTTCTCGTTCACCTCACCACGCCGCTCATCGGCACGCCCGAGCAGGCTTCGTTTGAGCGGGCGGTTGACGGGCAGGCCGATGAGGGGCCGCATTTTAAGCTTCCCGTACTCAACCTCTCGGTCGATCAGCTGCAGCTCCCCCAGGTAGCCTGCAACGACGCCGACCGCTGCTACCACTGCAAGCGCGCCGGCTTTACCGCCATCGTCAACCACGCCAAGTCGCTGGGCTTTCCCACCGTCATCGACGGCAGCAACGCAAGCGACCGCGGCGACTACCGCCCCGGCATGCGCGCCGCCCAGGAGCTCGGCGTGCGCTCGCCGCTTATGGAGGTCGGCTTTACCAAGGACGAGGAGCGCGAGCTGCTACGCGCCTGGGGATACCCCGTCTGGAACCTGCCGGCAGGAGCCTGCCTGGCCACGCGAGTCCCCACGGGCGAGGAGCTCACGCGCGAGAAGGTCGATGTAATCCGCACCTGTGAGGACTACCTACACGACCTTGGCCTGGACCAGGTCCGCGCACGCCTCGTCGGCGGCTGCATGCATATCGAGGCCGCGCCGGCAGACGTCGCCAAGATCGCCGCCCTCGGCAGCACCGCGGTCAACGACGAGGGCAAGGCCACGCTTCCCGCCGCCATCGAGTCCGCGCTGCGCAACCTAGGCTGCGGACACATCTCCCCCGAGGTCGCCCCCTACATCCACGGCAACATGAATCTTTAAGTTACGCCGTTTTACAAACGGCGTAACCGCTCGGCGCTGCGCAGGCCCCGGGCACGGCAATCTGACGTTCAACTGCACGGGCGCGACCAAAAGGTCAGCGCCCGCTTGTTTCACGTCACCTTGCCGCACCCGGAACCTGCTCGCTCGCGCGTGCTCAACCTGAACTGCGTTAACTGACCTGCCAAAAGGGGACTGGTTTATTTTGGTAGGTTTTATCTTGGGAAACGTCGGATAGCCCCGCACATCCCAACCATCGCAGTCCCTTCTGGGACAAATGGACCGATAGCGCGCCTCCCCAATCTTTAAGAATCTGTTCGGCAAAACTGTCTGCGGCGTCTCCTGCTAGACTGGTAGATTCCCAACCGTCCATCCAGGAGCCTCAATGTCGCGCAAGTCCGCCTACAAGCAAGTACTCTCCATCGGCACCGCCGTGGTGCTGGGGTTTGCGCTGTTTACGGGATCGCTCGACGGAGCGCCCAAGCTGCTCTCGCCGCAAAGCGATGAGCAGGCGGCTGCTCTGGCCGAGAAGCAAAGCGAGAGCCCCAACCGCACCGACGACGAAGCGGACTTGGTCGCCCGGCTCGAATCGGGAACAGCGAGCTCCACGGACTCCGAAGATGATCAGGACTCCGGCGATGGCTCTGAATCCGCCACGACCGACACCGCTGACGATGCCTCTTCAAACGTCACCCCCATCGACGAGGTCGAAAACCCCGATCTCGACCGCGCCCGCGGCGTATATCTCAGCAGCATTCCCGACTACGCCGGCAACCCCTACGTTGCCCTTCGCGCCGACAGCACGCACCCGCTCGGCACACCGTCGTTCACGCTCGATGAATACGAGCGCGCCACCGAAGAGGGCTGCTTTAAGAAGTTCTCCAAACTCGACAGCCTGGGCCGCACCCGCAAAGCGCTCGCCTGTGTGGGCCCCGAATCGCTCGGTCAGGGCAAGCGCGGCGATATCTCGCGTATCCATCCCGCCGGGTGGCACCAGCAGCGCTACGACTTTATTCCGGGTCAGAGCCTCTACAACCGCTGCCACCTTATCGCCTGGTCGCTCTGCGGCGAAAACGCCAACCGCAAGAATCTGCTCACCGGCACGCGCTATCTCAACGAAACGGGCATGCTGCCGTTTGAAGAGCAGATCCTCGGCTACATCCACGACACAGGCAACCATGTGCTCTACCGCGTCACGCCCATGTACAACGAAGAGGAACTTGTCTGCCGCGGCGTGCGCCTTGAGGCGCAATCGGTCGAGGACCACGGCAAGACCCTGCGCTTCCACGTGTACTGCTACAACCTGCAGCCGCATGTGCAGATCGACTACGCCACCGGCCGCAACCAGACATCCGGAGACTAGCGCCGACCAGGCTGCCCCAAAACCTAAAATGATCCGTTTTCCTCCGTCCCCCAGGGATCAAAAAGGGCCGCCCTGGATTGCCCAGAGCGGCCCTTGCATCGGCATGCATGTTGCGGGCAACGCCACGCGCTACTTGGCGCGGCCCTCCTCATAGCGCTCGACCAGCTTGGCCTGAACGTCATAGGGAACCTGCTCATAGCCTGCAGGCTTCATGGTAAAGTCGCCCGTGCCGCGCGTGATAGAGCGCAGACGCGTCGAGTAATCCGTCAGCTCGGCCAGCGGCGCCTGGGCAATGACCACGGTATCGCCGCGCTCATCGGTTTCCATGCCCGTCACGCGACCGCGCGAGGCCGAGATGTCGCCCATTACAGCACCGGCGTAACTCTCGGGGATAGTCACCGTGATTTCCTCGATGGGCTCCAGCACCACCGGGTCGGCATCGGCACATGCCTTGCGCAGGCCGATGCGAGCCGCCGCGCGGAACGCCATCTCGTTGGAGTCGACGCTGTGATACGAGCCATCGTACACAGCCACGCGAATGCCCGTAAGCGGGTAGCCGGCAATGATGCCGTCCTTCATGGTCTCCTGGACACCCTTGTCCACGGCGGGGATCAGTGAGCGCGGAATGCGGCCGCCCACGACCTCGTCCACAAACTCATAGCCATCGCTCGTGCCGTCGGGCCCAATGAGCGGCTCAACGCGCAGCCAGCAGTCGCCATACTGACCGGCACCGCCGGTCTGCTTCTTGTGGCGGCCCTGGGCGCTTGCCGTGCGGCGGATGGTCTCGCGATACGGAATGCGGATCGGCACGCTCTTGGCCACGACCTTGGTGCGGTCCTCAAGGCGATTGAGCAGGACCGAAACCTGCGCCTCACCCACGGCGGAAATGATGGTCTGACCGGTCTCCTCGTCGCGGTCGATGCTCATGGTCGGATCGGCCTTACAAGCCTTCTCGATAAACGTGTAGAGCTTCTCCTCGTCGCCGCGATTCTCGGCCTCGATGGCGATGCGGTACTGCGAGTTGGGGAACTTAAACGCCGCAGCCTCGACCTTGCCGGTAATCGAGAGCGTATCGCCCGTTTCGGCCGCCAGCTTGGGAGCCACAATGATATCGCCGGCATAAGCGTGACCGACCTCGGTCATGTCACGGCCACACATCACATACAGGTGAGCCAGACGCTCGCCCTTGCGCGTACGCGCATTGATCAGCTCGATGCCCGGCTCAAGCGTGCCCGTCAGCACCTTGATAAAGCTGATGCGGCCCTGCTGCGGATCGGCCAGGGTCTTAAACACAAACGCCACCGGACGGTCATCGTCGCTCGAGATCTTAAGCGAATCACCGTCGATGAGCGGCATCTCGCCATAGTCGGTCGGCGCCGGGAAGTATGTGGCGATGTCATCCATCAGTGAGTTGACGCCCTGCTCCTTAATGCAATCGCCCGCAAAGACCGGCACAAAGATGCGCTCGGCGATCGCCTTCGACAACAGGCCTTCAAGCTCCTCCTGCGTCAGCGTCTCCTCGCCTTCCAAGTACTTCATCATCAGCTCGTCGTCGGCCTCGGCCACCAGCTCGCACAGATGGTCATGGGCCTCCTCGGCCTGGGCACGATACTCCTCGGGAATCTCCGACTCAACGGCTTCGGTGCCGTTGCAATGGCGCGCCTTCATGCGCACCAGGTCGATGATGCCGTCAAAGTCCTCGCCCTCGCCCCAGGGAAGGGTCACGGCGCCCAGGCGCGTGCCAAAGCGCTCCTGCAGCAGGTCCATCGTGGTCGCAAAGCTGGCTTCGGAGCGCGACAGGCGGTTTACGAACACCGCACGCGCCAGGCGCAGGTCCTCGGCGGCATACCAGAGCTTAACCGTCGTAGGCTGCGGGCCGGCCTCGGCGTCGACCACAAACAGAGCCGTCTCGCAGACGCTCATCGCGGCAAAGGCGTCGCCGATAAAATCGGGATAGCACGGGGCATCGAGCACATTGATGCGCGCGCCCTTCCAGTCGATCGGCGCAATGGTCGTCGAGATGGAAAATGCACGCTTGACCTCTTCGGGGTCATAGTCGAGCGTAGGCTTGGTGCCGTCGTGGCCGCCCAGGCGGGCGGTCTTGCCGGAAAGGTGGAGCATGGCCTCGGCGAGTGAAGTCTTGCCCACCCCGCCTTGGCCTACGAGCACCACGTTCCTTACATTGCCGGTCTTGGGAGCACCCATGATGACCTCCTTGCAGGGTCGCGCGCAATGCGCGACGCCAACGGGGAGAGTTCGCGGTCGGTGCCGTCCCGGGAGCAGCATGGTCGGCAGCCGAGCCGACTCACCCTCCAAATGTCCTATGCCACCACCCTACCCTCACAGGTGACTGTCCATGCACACCTTTCGGCGCACGTATGGATACGGGCGGCGAGAGGAAGGAGAACGCATGCGAGGCGATTATTGGACCCCGTCGATGCAAATAAAATGCCACCCCAGGCCGTAAGACCTGTGGCGGCATCACCTCAATTAATAATTGAGTAAATAGCTGAGCCTACCCCTCGATACGGCTCAAGAACTCACGGGTACGCTGCTCGCGAGGATGGTCGATGACCTGCTCGGCAGGACCTTCCTCGACAATACGACCACCGTCCATAAAGACCACGCGGTCGGCAACATCGCGCGCAAACTGCATCGCGTGGGTCACGATTACCATCGTCATATTCTGCGCCGCCAGGTCCTTGATGACGCGCAGCACCTCGGCCGTCAGCTCGGGATCGAGCGCCGAGGTCGGCTCATCAAAGAATAAGATTTCCGGATCAAGTGCCAGGGCGCGGGCAATGCTCACGCGCTGCTGCTGACCGCCCGAAAGCTCACACGGCACCTTGTTCTCGTTGCCCGTCAGCCCCATTTGCGCAATCAGCTCGTGAGCGCGGGCTTCCGCCTGCTCGCGCGGACGCTTAAGCACGCGGATCGGCGCATCGGTGATATTTTTCATCACGGTATAGTGCGGGAACAAATTGTAGTTCTGGAACACCAGACCAAAACGCGAACGCGCTTGCTTGGGAACATCTCCCTTCGCATAGACCGCACCCGATCCCGCATCCGTCGCAACCGCAAGGTCGCCAAACGAAAGCGAGCCACCATCGAGCGTCTCGAGCAGCGTGGCACAGCGCAGCAGCGTGGACTTACCGCCGCCCGAAGGCCCGATAATCGCCACGACCTCGCCGCGTTTCACCTCGAGCGAAATATCCTTGAGCACCTCATTGCCGCCAAACGCCTTACGCGCGTTCAATATATTCATTACCGTTCCGGACACGGGAACCTCCATGTGTTTAAAAAGTCAGCGAGCGTGTGACTGGCGAGACAATGTGCTCCGAAAGAGGAGCGCCGCGTACTTCTGTACGCAAGCGACGGCTTGAGGAGCAGATTGGCCGTCAGGCACGCGCGCAGCGTCGAGCAGTCCGCCGTTCGTTAGAACGGCGGAACGATCTAGTCATGGTAGTAATCCAATTTTTTCTCGGCGGCACCCAGCAGCATCTCGACCACAAAGTTAAAGACCCAGTAAATCAGCGCCGCAATCGCAAACGGCACCATGCTCACTTGCGAGGCAACCAGCGCCTTGGCCGTCGAGAACATCTCGCCCACGCCAATGGCAAACGCCAGCGACGTGTCCTTGACCAGCGTGATGATCTCGTTGCCCATCGCCGGCAGAATACGCTTGGCGACCTGCGGCATCACGATATACAGAAACGTCTGCACGCGCGAATAGCCCAGCACCTCGGCAGCCTCGTATTGACCGCGCGGAATGGACTGCAAGCCCGAGCGATAGATCTCGGCAAAGTAACCGGCGTAGTTGATGATGAACGCCACGACGCACGCCGTCCACTTGGAATCGGGCGTGAGCGAAATGCCAAACACGTAGTACGGGGCAAAGTAGATGGCAAACATCTGCAGCATGAGCGGCGTACCGCGCATGACCGAAATGTAGATGCGCGCAATCCAGCGGAGCGGCGCAATTTTGCTCATGCGCATAAACGCCACGGGGATTCCCAGCGGAATCGACCCCAGCAGCGTCAGCACAAACAGCTGCAAACTGACCAAGAATCCCTGGCCAAGCATCTGCATCATGACCTGAATAGACAACCCAAGCTCTCTTTCACAGTAACGGAACAGCGAACCCAATGCTAAAGCGGGTTTTCCAGGTGCTCGAGTTTGCCGTGAAAGAGGAGCGCCGCGTACTAAATGTACGCAAGCGACGGTTTGAGCGGCAAAATCGGGTGCCTGGGAAAGCCGCTATTTGAGAACCCAGTTGTCGAAGGATAGGCCGTAGCTTGCGTACTTATCGCACAGGTCCTTGACCGTGCCGTCCTCATAGAGCGCCTTGAGCGACTCGGTCACGGCATCGGCGGACTTGGTGTCGCCCTTCTTAAAGCCGACGGCGTAGTGCTCGCTGGACAGCGGCTTGTCGAGCTGCGTATAAGCATCGGGCTTGGCGGCAAGCTGATACTGGGCAATCGAAAGGTCGCAAGCCACGGCATCGACCGCGCCGCTCTCGAGCTGCATAAAGGCCGTGTTGTACTCGCCGATCGTGTCGAGCGTGGCAAAAGTCGCCGCCAGATCCTTCTGGTCACCCTCGAGCACATCCTGCGCAGCGGAATCGGTCTGGGTAATCACGGTCTTGCCGGCAAGATCGTCCCAGCTCTTGATGCCCGCATCCTTCTTTACCACCAGCACCTGCTCGTTGAGCATGTACGGCTCGGAGAACGTGTAGTCGTCCTCGCGACCCTCCATGGTAAAGCCGTTCCAGATGCAGTTGATGGCGCCGGAGTTGAGCAGCGTGTCCTTGGCATCCCAATCGATGGCCTCGTAATCGACTTCCCAGCCCTGCTTATCGGCAACGGCCTTGGCAAGGTCGAGGTCAAAGCCCGTGTACTCGCCGTCATCGCCCACAAAGCCGTACGGAGGATAGGACTTGTCAAAACCCACCACGAGCTTCTTGGACTCGGCGGCGCCCTTCACATCCTTTGCTGCGGTAGATCCGGCAGCAGAGCCCTTATCGGCACCGCCACAGCCAACCAGGCCAAGGCCTAGAACCGTAGCGAGTGAGCCGGCTAGACCAACAAACTGACGACGAGACATATCGGCATTCATGGTATTCCCCCTTGATGGCACTTTAGTTAAGTAAAGTGAATCATGTAACGTTCAGAATCATACACTTTAGCGTGATAGAGCACAAGGCGAGTTTGCCCGCCGCGTGAGGGGTGTGGGGGTTAAGTTTCCTGCTCTACAGTCCTGCTCACGACGGAGGCCACATTAAGTGGCCTCCTGTTCGTGCGGAACTCGCGATAAACTTAACCCCCACACCCCTCACGCGGCGGGCAACCGTCGTTGGGCTTATCACTGACACGAATAAACCGCTTGTATATCGTCTGCTGGCTTGGCACGGTACAATACTTGCAGCTTTAATTCATGAATTAGTGGAGTTATTGATGGCAGAATCTCGTGCGGAGCGTAAGGCTCGTCGTGCTTTGATCGAGGCAGCTGAGGGGTCGGAGGAGAAATCTTCCACGAAATCCAAGTCTTCTAAAGCTGCAAAAAGCAAATCGACCAAGAGCAGGGCTAAGACCAAGCGTTCTGACTCTCGTCGGGGCGGGGACAAAGCACCTCGGACTCGTTCCAAGCGTCCGCATAATGATTCGGTTCCATCCGTGCGTAAGGCCACGGACCCCAAGTCTCCTTGTTCCATCATGAAAACTTGTGGTGGGTGTACGGCACTCAATCGTCCTTATAAGAAGCAGTTGGCGGCCAAGCAGGCTGCTATGGAGGAGCTGTTTGCTGAGCTCTGCGAGCGCGAGGGCATTAGCGTCGACCCCATTCGCGGTATGGGAGTCACCCTGGGAGACCCGGGCAAATATCCTGCGCCGCGTGGTTTTCGTCATAAGGCTGCCACTCCGTTTGCTCCCGGCAAAGGGGGCGCTGTCCGCTGCGGCTTTTTTGAACGTGGGACACACAGAATCGTTGCTGTTCCTGAATGCCCTGTCGAGGCGCCGGGCGCTCGTCAGATTCTCAACGGCATCGCGCGCGAAGCTGAGCGGCTGCATATTCCCGCCTTTAACGAAGACAAGCATCTGGGGCTGCTTCGCTATGCCGTCGTTCGCTGCGGCTGGCGCACCGACCAGATTATGGTCACCCTCGTGACCGCTCAACGCGACCTGCCGCATGCGCAGGAGTTCTTTGAAGCCGTCGCGGCGCTTGATCCGCATATCGTCACCGTCGCTCAGAACATCAACGGTCGCCCCGGAAATGCCATCTTGAGCGAGGAGACCCGTATCGTCTATGGCGCCGAATGCATGCGCGACCAGCTGCTCGGTTGTGAATTCGACATCTCCCCTACCGCGTTCTATCAGACCAATCCGCAGCAAACCGAGCTGCTCTATCGACTTGCCATTGACGGCATGGACCTGCAGCAGGGTGACATTCTTATGGACGCTTACTGCGGCAGCGGAACCATCGGCCTGTGCGCCGCGAAGGATGTCCAGGACAAGGGCATCGGCATTATGCTGCTCGGCGTGGAGCGCAACCCGGCGGGCATTGCCGACGCACGTCGCAATGCCGAGCTCAACGGCCTCACCCGCAGCACTTGGTTTATGGCCGACGACGCCACCGACTACATCCTAGATGCCGCCGACAACAACGAGCGGATCGATGTCCTTTCCATCGACCCGCCGCGCGCCGGCTCCACCCCCGAGTTCCTCGAAGCCGCCTGCGCACTCAAGCCGCGCCGCATCACCTATATCAGCTGCAACCCCGTGACCCAAGAGCGCGACCTGCACCAGCTCCTCGACGGAGGCTATCGCCTGCTCAAGATCACGCCCGTCGACATGTTCCCCCATACCGACCACACCGAAACCGTAGCGGTCCTCGAGCGCCGCTAATCCACCCCGGTAGATTTTCGGGACAAGAAAGGGGGCGGCCCGTCTGGACCGCCCCCTTCGCTTGGTTTATGAACTCCGCTACATCCCCTTGCGCAGGTCACACACGCCGGCTGCCGCCATCTCGCGCAGCAGTGTCTCGCGGTCGCGCGTCACGATCAAATCCAGCGGGAAGTGAATCTCGTCGAGCATCTTGCGCGCGTGATCGAGCTTGCCAATGGCCATGCCAATGTGGGCATCGGTCGACACGCCAATACCCACGCCCAGCTCGGCGCAGCGCTCGGCGATCTTGCGGCATACGGCCCAATGCTCAGTGTCGACACCGTGTTCAAGACTATGGTTGTTGATCTCGATGATCTTGTGCTTGGCCTTGGCCGCCAACAGCACCTCATCGATATCGAACGGCACGCCCGAGCGCCCCGCATGCCCAAGCATGAACACCTTGGGGTGCTCCAGGGCATTGATGTACATCTGGGTCGTTTGGGCGAGCGTCGCGCCTTCGGCAAACTGCGGGTTATGCACGCTTGCCACCAAATAATCCAAATTACGCGTCACCAAATCGAACAGCGAATGCTCACGACTATACGAATCGCCGGCGATATCGAGCGAAACGGGAATGTCTTCGCCAAACAAGCTGCCGTCCAGCGAAACGATATCAGCCTCGGCACCACGCAGCACCAGCACGCCGCTCCAAATGCGCGGCCAGATATCCTGGTTAATAAAGAATTGGAAACTGCGCAGGTCATTGGGACAAGGCGTAACCATCGAGCTTAAATGATCGGCGGAACCGAGCACCTGAAGGCCGCGTTCCGCCGCCCAATAGATGTTCTCCTCGATGGTTGAGTACGCATGCGCAGAGAACATCGTATGAGTATGAATATCACAAGAAAGAAGGTAGGGCATCGGGTCTCCTTGTCCAGTATGGCCGTCGCGTATATTCATTGTACGCATAGCTTTCGGCAGTCGTAAAACTGCTTCATCCCAATCACACAACGGCATAGACAACGGGGTCTGGCTTAAAACCAAACCCCGTTTCACGTAAAACATTGTAAGCAGAGCGCTTTACTTTCGACGATATTCGTCGGCCAGCTGCTTCCAGGCAGGCAGCGAGTTGACGATTGTCTCATAGCTCACGCAATAGCCCAGGCGGAACCAACCCGGCATACCAAAGCTGTCCGAGGGAACCGCAAGCAACTCATACTTCTTTGCGCGCTCGCAAAACGCATTCGCATCGGGCTCCAACGCTTTCACCCATAGGTAGAACGCGCCATCCGGCTCAACATAGGTGTAGCCATACTCCGCTAGTGCGTCGGTAAGCGCGGTGCGGTTGCGTGCATAGGCCTCAACGTCACTCGGCTCATCGATGCAGTCGATAATTACGCGCTGGAAGAGTGCCGGTGCGCATACAAAACCCAGCGTACGGGCAGCACCCGCAACAGCCGGCATCAGACGGGCGGCCTGCGGATTGGTGTTGGGAACCAAGATCCACCCCACGCGCTCACCCGGCAGCGACAGCGACTTGGAATACGAGTAGCACACGATGGTGTGCTCGTAAATCGAGGGCACCCAAGGCACCTCGGCACCGTACACGATTTCGCGGTACGGCTCATCCGAGATGAGCATAATCGGATTCTCGGGATCGCGCTGAGCGTTGGCCTCGCGCAGAACGTTGGCCAGTCGCGTCAGCGTGTCGCATGTATATACGGCACCGGTCGGATTGTTGGGAGAGTCGATGATGACGGCCGCCGTCTTATCGCTGATCGCCTTGAGCACGTTGTCCACGCTCAGCTGGAACGTATCTTCATCGGCGAGCGCCTCAACACACGTACAGCCGGCCTTCTCAATCCAAACGCGATACTCCGGAAAGTACGGGGCGATAACAATAACCTCGTCGCCCGGGTTCGTAACGGCGTTGAGCGTGCAGGTGAGCGAAGCCGCGGCACCCACCGTCATAAAGACGTCTTTGCCCTCATAGCTCGTGCCAAAGCGGCGGTTGAGCGATTCGGCCACAGCGGCACGACATTGCGGCAGGCCCGGTGCGGGCGTGTAGCCGTGCAGCTGGTCGCTCGGCAGCTCCAGGGCCTTCTTAATCGACTCAGCCACGGCAGCGGGCGCCGGAACACTCGGGTTGCCCAGCGAAAAATCGAATACGTTTTCCGCACCGATCTGCGCCTTGCGCTCAAGGCCATAGCTAAAAATCTCACGGATGATGGAGCTTTCCGCACCGCGAGCATACATAGTTTCGTTGATCATCTGTTCCCCTTTCACATAGGCGCTATTGTACGCTTTAGCCGAGCAAAGTGCCGCAGCAATGTTGATTGGGGACAGACTTAAATGCGTGAAAACGCTCATTTAAGTCTGTCCCCAATCAACAGACGGCCCCATATCGCTCAAAAGAAAAAGCCCCCGCAGGTTTCCCCGCAGAGGCTTTCGCCACAAAGACTATTTGTCGGCGTCGGTGTCGGCATCGGCATCGACGACGGCATGGTCATCGTCAGCATCATCGGATGCGGCTTCGGCATCCTCCTGCATGGCCGCCTGCGCAAAGGCCGCGGCATCAGCCGCCAGCTCCTCCTCGCTCATGCGAGGCGCGCGCTTCTTGGTCGGCATGCCGGCCGCCTTGGCATTGCGCTCCTCCTTGGCCGCCAGGATATCGCCCTCGCGCTCAAGGTACGCATCCCACTCGTTGTCGAGCAGGGCGTTCACGGCGTCGCCTTCGACGGTCTCGCGCTCAAGCAGCACCTTCGCCATCAGATCGAGCTGATCGCGACGGGCATCCAAAATCTCGACCGCACGACGATGGGCTTCGCGCATGATGCGCTGAACCTCGATATCGATGCGGCGTGCCGTCTCCTCGGAGTAATCCTGGTGATCGGCGTAATCGCGACCAAGGAACACCTGATGCTGCGCCTCGCCAAACACTTGCGTGCCCAGCTCCTCGCTCATACCCAGGCGCGTGACCATCTCGCGCGCCATCTTGGTCGCGCGCTCCAGGTCGTTGCTCGCGCCCGACGTGATGTCGTCGCACATGAGCTCCTCGGCAACGCGACCGCCCAAGAACACGGCAAGCTCGTCGAGCATCTCGTTCTTGGTCTTGAGGAAGTGATCCTCCTGCGGAAGCTGCAGCGTGTAACCCAGAGCCTGGCCGCGGCTGACAATCGAAATCTTGTGAACCGGATCGGAGTGCTCCAGGATGTGGCCCACCAGGGCATGGCCGCTCTCGTGGTAGGCAATCGTAGTGCGCTCGGCTTCGGTCATCACGCGACCCTTGCGCTGCGGTCCGGCAATCACGCGCTCCATCGACTCCTCGACCTCGTCCATCGAGATCACGGAACGATGGCGGCGAGCAGCCAGCAGCGCAGACTCGTTGAGCAGATTTGCCAGATCGGCACCGGTAAAGCCAACGGTCATCTGGGCGAGCTTCTCAAACTTAACGTCCTCGTCCATCGGCTTGTTCTCGGCATGCACGCGCAAGATCTGCTCGCGGCCCTTCACATCCGGACGGTCGACCGTAACCTGACGGTCAAAACGGCCGGGACGCAGCAATGCCGGATCCAGGATGTCAGGACGGTTGGTCGCAGCGATCAGGATGACCGACTCGCTCTCCTCAAAACCGTCCATCTCGACCAACAGCTGGTTGAGCGTCTGCTCGCGCTCGTCGTGACCGCCGCCCAAGCCGGCTCCGCGCTGACGTCCCACGGCGTCGATCTCATCGATGAAGATGATCGACGGGGCCTGGGACTTGGCCTCCTTAAAGAGGTCACGCACACGGCTGGCGCCGACACCTACGAACATCTCGACAAAGTCGGAACCCGAGATGCTAAAGAACGGCACGCCCGCCTCGCCGGCAACAGCCTTGGCCAGCAGCGTTTTACCGGTGCCCGGAGGGCCAACCAGCAACACGCCACGCGGGATCTTGGCGCCCAGCTTGCGATAGCGATCCGGATCGCTCAAAAAGTCACGGATCTCCTCGAGCTCCTCGACTGCCTCGTCCACGCCGGCAACGTCTTCAAACTTGACCTTGGGGCGTGTGGCCTCGTTGGTCTTGGCGTTGGTCTTGCCAAACTGCATGTTCCTGTTGTTGGCGCCCATCATCTGGCGCATAAAGTAGAACATGATGGCGATAAGGGCGATCGTCGGAAGCACACTCATCGCCAAGTCGCCCCAAAAATCGGGATCGTTGGTGTTGACGATGTACTTGGTATCGGGGTGCTCCGCCATGAGCTCGGCAAGCGAATCGGAGCCGACATAGGTCGAAGAGAAGCTCTTGAGCTCGCTCGTATCGCCCTTGTCCTTCTTCGTCTTCCAGTAATGACCCGTCACGCTTCCGTCTTGAACCGTATAGGTCAGATCTTCGACGCGATCCTGCTTGATGGCGCTCACCATCTCGCTCGTCGCGAGCTTAACGGTATTGCTGGAATTGGCAAAGCCGGAGCCCATGTTAAAGAAGGCGTAGCCCAGAAGCGCGCAAGCCAAAATAAAATACAGCCAGCCCGTACGCGTGGGCTTCTTGCCTCCGGGCATCCCCGGGATCTTTGGGTCCCGGGGAGTCTGGGAATTGTTATCGTTACGGTCGTCGGGCATCTTACGAATAAACCTCCGGTTTCAAAATGCCCAGATACGGAAGGTTACGATAGCGCTCGGCATAGTCGAGGCCGTAGCCCACCACAAAGGCATCGGGGCAATGGGTTCCAACATACTTGGGCGTGATGGCCGAGACGCGGTCCTCAACGTCCTTCCACAGGAAGGCGGCGACCTCCAGAGAAGCGGGCTTGCGGCTCTCGAGGTTCTTCATCAGATACTTGAGCGTCAGGCCCGAGTCCAGAATGTCCTCGACGATCAGCACGTCGCGACCGCGGATGTCGATATCCAGGTCCTTAATGATACGCACGATACCCGAGGACTTCACACCGTCGCCATAGCTCGAAACAGCCATGAAATCGATGTTGGTCGGCAGCTCGATCTTACGCATCAGGTCGCCCATAAAGACCACGGCGCCGCGCAGGACCGCAATCAGCACCAGATCCTTACCCGCGTAGTCGCGAGTAATCTCCTCGCCCAGGCGAGAGACGATACCGTCGATATCCTCCTGCGTGAACAGAACCTTCTCGATATCCGGATGTTGAGAAGCCATGACAACCCTTTCTTGTGCTTATCGCCCACACACCGCCGTATGGACGCGAACTTCACATTTTAGCAGCGCACGGGGTATATTTTCCAGCCCGTACGCCATCAGCGCGGGAATACCGTCAACGTCGCACAGAATAGCTGGCGTGGGACGCTATTCCGCATCGACCACGCGGAGCAGATATGCCACGCGCGTTGCGGCCGTGCACTTAAAACGCTCGTCCGCGCGAACTCCGGCGACCCACACCACGGCGCCCCCCGGCGCCGTCCTCACCATGGGCACGCCGGCGCGCTCGGAAACGGGAATGCGAGCCTCACCTAGCAAGTCGGATACTTTCTTGCTTCGACCACTCATCCCTAACGGGCACATCACGTCTCCCGGTGCGGGACCGTCCACCCACAGGCGCGCCAATCGCGCCTCGGCAGGGATCTCGCCACGCGAGCCCGCCAGGATCCGCTCACTATCGCTGTCGGCAAAACCCAGAGCAGCCGCGTCTACCAAAGCTGTCACTTCCCCGGCAGCTGCAAGCTCACGGGCGCGGCGCACGATATCGCATCCCGGCTCAACGGCCATCGGTTCTGTGACCAGCATACGTCCCCCGCCCAACGGCAAACGACCGGGTACGGTAACCCAGTCCGCGACCAGGCCCTCGCGAGCCGCCGGCGCCTTGAACGCCAGCATGCCAAACTCAATGCGTGCGTCAATCCCCGCCGGAAGCGTGACCGAGCCGGCGCCCTCGGCAACGCAGGAAAGGACTCGCTCCACATGTCGCATCTCTGGACGAGCGTCCGGATCGATGCGCTTAATCGCCAGTCGCACGATGCGCCGCGCGATTACCACCTCGGCCGCAGCAAGGCGCCTGGCATCGAGCACCAGCGCGCCCGCCGCCTCCTTACGCAGGCAGCTTCGAAACGCCTGTGCCGAAAGCTGAGACAAAAACGCGTCCTCATCGCCTAAGATCTCGCAGGCGGCGCCAATCGTCTTGCAGACGCTCGCGTTGCGCTGCGCCACCACCGGCATCACTCGATGGCGCACGTAGTTTCGCAGATACGAGATATCCTCATTGCTCTCGTCTTCACGCCACGGCTGACCATGTACCTGTAGATAGCCCACGAGCTCGCCATGAGTTAGGTCGAGCAAGGGACGCACCACGATATTCCTCCGGCGAGGAATGCTCGATAGGCCAGCGGGCCCCGAACCCTTAATCGCGTTCATCAAAAACGTTTCCGCGCGATCCGAAGACGTGTGCGCGGTGCAGATACGAGCCGCCGTTCGCGGTGCCCCCGTCTGGGCGCAGAGCTCGCGAACATACCTCCGCGCCGCGGCATAGCGCACCTCGCGGGCCGCGGCCTCAATATTGCCCGACTCCCCATCAAAATAAGCGTGCTCCACGCACAGCGGTAAACCATATTTCGCGCAGAGCTCACGCACAAAGGCCTCGTCGCCATCGGACGCCTTGCCGCGCAGATGATGGTTTACATGCAGCACATGCAGGCGCTCGCGAGCAATGGGGGCAACACCGCGCCCGTCTTGGATATCCAGCTTTGATGTGCACGCCATAAGAAGCAGTGCCGTCGAGTCCGCGCCGCCTGATACCATGAGCACGACAGGAGCAGCCTGCTGCCTCGTCCGGGTCTCATCGACTGCCCCAGGCACGGCATGGTGTCCATAATGCTGAGATACCGTAGGCATTTGCTTCCTCCTCTATTCGTCCGCACCCATTGTATCCTTTGGAATCTTATGTCTCGTCTGCACCTTCATATCCTCGGCAGTGGCTCTAAAGGCAACTGCGCACTCATCGAGGGCCCGCAGGGGCTCATTATGGTCGATGACGGACTGTCTCGCCGCGAGACATTAAAGCGCATGGCAGAACTGGGGCTCTCGACAGACAACGTCTCGGCTCTTCTCATTACTCATGAGCATAGCGATCACATCAAGGGCCTCGATGTCTGGTGCAAGCACTGGCACGGCCCCCTCTTTGCCAGCAGGGGCACTCTTTCGAACAAAGAAAATCTTTCGCATCTGCCTGTCGAGGAATTCGATCCCGGCGACGCCCTATCCATTGCCGGCATCCACGTGCAAACCTACTCAACATCACACGATGTCATCAATCCAGTCGGTTATCGATTCGACGCCCTCGATGATTCCATCGGCTTTGCCACCGACACCGGAGAGCTATCGAGCCAAGCCATGAACACCCTCAAAGATTGTCGAGTCCTCGCGCTCGAAAGCAACCATGATGTGACCATGCTGCGCGAGGGAGAATATCCCCGCTTTCTTCAGGAGCGCATCCTGTCTGCAAGGGGACACCTCTCCAATGGCCAAGCCGCCGAAGCCGCGCGCGCACTTGTTACCGATCGCACCGAACAGCTCATTGCCATGCATATCAGCCAAGATAACAATCGTCCGAGCCTTACCGTCAAAAGCTATGCCAAAGCTCTGGCCGCAACCCTGGATGACGAGGTCGGCAGCTCCGCAACCCTTCTCCAAGGATCGCGAAAACTCTCGATACGCCCTGCGAGTCAGTATCAGCCGGCAACCATTCAATAGACTGTCCTAGACAGCAAAAGGGGCCGAGAATCGCTTCCCAGCCCCTTTTGCTGTCTTTTAATAGCGCAGAACACCAACGAAGTTAGTCGATGGAGATCTTCGTAACGTTCTTCTTCTCGACGATCTTGGGAACCGTAACGGTCAGGATGCCGTCAGCGTACTTAGCCGAGAGGCCCTCGCTCGAAGCGTCCTTTAGATACACGCCACGCGTCGCGCTGTACGAGCTGAACTCCTTCTGCAGGAAGTTCTTGCCCTCGTTCTCCTCGTCTTCCTCGACATTCACGCTAATGGACAGACGGCCCTCATTGAGCTCGACATCGATATCGTCCTTGGCGACACCGGTCAGATAGGCCTTGACCTCATAGCCGTCGCCCTTATCCTCAACGTCAACGGGAAACGCCTTGGAAGCAATCGAGTTGTTTGCAAGGTCGGTCATATCATCAAACAGATCGAACAGCGAGCTAGCAGAAGGACGAACGCCAAAAACCGAACGATAAGGAACCATGCTTGCCATGTTTACCACTCCTTTTAGGACTGCCGAGCCATCTTCTAGGTGACTGGGACTTCTTTTGACGCTCTTATATATGCCCACACAGTGCTTATATATACATCGACTATAAAGTTTTTTGAGTCCAGTACTATAAGCATATCTAAGTGTGTATGACTAAGGTTTTAGTAAGGTTAAGGTTCTTTGAACCAGAGCCTAAATAACAAGTATGTTCGCAGCTACAAATAGCAAGGGGCTTACAATGAGCGCGTACACGTTGTTGGTAACGAGCTAAAGGGCATCATGGACGACCAAAACCAGAACAAAATGTTTATGCCGACGCAGGGGGAAGATACTTCCACGCAGCCGCCACGGTTCCATCGCCCCCACATCTCGCAAGAGCCCATTAATGATCCTGAGCCCGAGTATGTGACGAGAAATCGATATCAAACACTCGAGGATGCCCAAACGGGACGTAAACATATGGGCGTGGCCTCGGGAGACCCTGTATATCTGAAAGACGCACCATTATCTAAAAACAGCGCAGCTAGTGAGGAGCCACTGAAAGCATCCGCCGCCAATCAACATAGAGGTCCTCGACCAAAGCAAACCTTGACGCATTCGGCTCGCTATCTCGAAACGCCAAAACAGGGAAAATCAATCTTCGTTTCGTCAAGTAAACGACGCAAGCAGCATCGACTGACAATCCTGCTTTTGATCATTGTGGCCATAGCAGTTGCCCTTGTTATTCGATTTATTGTCTTAAAATAAAAGTTCATTACCCATAAGCCCAACCGGGTTACAGGTGAACTGCAACGACATTGTGAAGCGTAAACGCAAAAAAAGGGGGAGGCCGCGAGGCCTCCCCCTTCCAAGTTCGATGACGGCTCGGTGCCGTCCACCGGTCAGCGGCGCCCTGGCCTCCCACGGGCTGACCCCGCAGTACTCTCGG
>NZ_QRHM01000004.1:132413-134239 GCF_003470325.1 Collinsella sp. AM24-1
ACGGCTCGGTGCCGTCCACCGGTCAGCGGCGCCCTGGCCTCCCACGGGCTGACCCCGCAGTACTCTCGGCGCGATGGGGCTTAGCTTCCGGGTTCGGAACGGGACCGGGCGTGCCCCCCATGCTCTGGCCGCTGACCGGTGGGCGGCGCCCACCGTTACGGTGTCCGGTGTCTCTCTCACGTGCCCTGGGGGCCGCATGGCGCATAGGGGAGGTGACTCGGGGGCATCCTCGTGCCCGGACCGCGCTTCAGAGCGCATGTCCCGCGGGCCGCGAGGTGCGGTTCCGGAAGAGCTCGGGCGATTAGTGCGGCTCGGCTGAGGCTGTCGCCAGCCTTGCACCTGCCGTCTATCGACCAGGTAGTCTACCTGGGCCCTTACCGGAAGGAGAACTAATCCCTGGAACGGCTTCCCGCTTAGATGCCTTCAGCGGTTATCCGCGCCGCACGCGGCTACCCGGCCGTGCCGTTGGTCGACAACCGGTTCACCGGAGGTGCGTCCACCCCGGTCCTCTCGTACTGGGGGCAGCCTCCATCGATTCTCCTGCGCCCACGGAGGATAGGGACCGAACTGTCTCACGACGTTCTGAACCCAGCTCGCGTACCGCTTTAAACGGCGAACAGCCGTACCCTTGGGACCTGCTCCAGCCCCAGGATGCGATGAGCCGACATCGAGGTGCCAAACCTTGCCGTCGATGTGGACTCTTGGGCAAGATCAGCCTGTTATCCCCGGAGTACCTTTTATCCGTTGAGCGACGGCCCACCCACTCGGGGCCGCCGGATCACTAGAGCCTGCTTTCGCACCTGCTCGGCTTGTGGGCCTCGCAGTCAAGCCCGCTTGTACTCTTGCATTCAAAAGGACGGTTGCCGACCGTCCCGAGCGGACCTTCGCGCGCCTCCGTTACCCTTTAGGAGGCGACCGCCCCAGTCAAACTGCCCGCCTGGCACGGTCCCCGAGCCGGTCGACGGCCTCGGGTTAGGACGCCGGTCGCGCGAGGGCAGTATTCCAAGGGCGGCTCCCCGGGGGCTGGCGCCTCCGGATCTTCGCCTCCTGCCTATCCTCTACACGCGGGACCAGCGGCCAATGCCAAGCTGCAGTGAAGGTTCACGGGGTCTCTCCGTCCTTCCGCGGGTAAGTCGCATCTTCACGACCAGTGCAATTTCACCGGGTCCATGGTCGAGACAGCGCCCAAGTCGTTGCGCCTTTCGTGCAGGTCGGAACTTACCCGACAAGGAATTTCGCTACCTTAGGACCGTTATAGTTACGGCCGCCGTTTACCGGGGCTTGGCTTCGGGGCTTCGCGTTGCGGCTAACTCCTCCGCGTGACCTTCCGGCACCGGGCAGGCGTCAGACCCTATACGTCGCCTTGCGGCTTCTGCAGAGTCCTGTGTTTTTGGTAAACAGTCGCTTGGGCCTCTCCACTGCGGCCCGCCTCCGCTCCCGGAGCAAGTCCGTTCACGTACGCGCGGGCACCCCTTCTCCCGAAGTTACGGGGCCATTGTGCCGAGTTCCTTGACCATGGTTGACCCGATCGCCTCGGTATGTTCTACCCACCCACCTGTGTCGGTTTGCGGTACGGGCGCGCACGCGCCTGCCTAGGGGTTTTTCTAGGGACCTCGGGCTCACTCGCTTCGCTCAGTCGCTTCGTCCGGAGCCTCGCCCTCGATGCGGACCGGATTTCCCTGGTCCGCGGGCCGCGCTCCATCACGGGGACGTCCAGAACCCCGCCGAGCCACCCCCATCCGTCGCCCCGTCGGTCGTAGCGCCGCGTGCGCGGTGCAGGAATGTCTGCCTGCTGCGCGTCGGCTACGCCTACCGGCCTCGCCTTA
>NZ_QRHM01000004.1:134249-134485 GCF_003470325.1 Collinsella sp. AM24-1
TGATCGCTTCGTCCGGAGCCTCGCCCTCGTGCGGACCGGATTTCCCTGGTCCGCGGGCCGCGCTCCATCACGGGGACGTCCAGAACCCCGCCGAGCCACCCCCATCCGTCGCCCCGTCGGTCGTAGCGCCGCGTGCGCGGTGCAGGAATGTCTGCCTGCTGCGCGTCGGCTACGCCTACCGGCCTCGCCTTAGCCCCCGACTGACCCTGGGAGGATTAGCCTTGCCCAGGAAACCT
>NZ_QRHM01000004.1:134495-136044 GCF_003470325.1 Collinsella sp. AM24-1
CAGTCGCTTCGTCCGGAGCCTCGCCCTCGATGCGGACCGGATTTCCCTGGTCCGCGGGCCGCGCTCCATCACGGGGACGTCCAGAACCCCGCCGAGCCACCCCCATCCGTCGCCCCGTCGGTCGTAGCGCCGCGTGCGCGGTGCAGGAATGTCTGCCTGCTGCGCGTCGGCTACGCCTACCGGCCTCGCCTTAGCCCCCGACTGACCCTGGGAGGATTAGCCTTGCCCAGGAAACCTCGGGTTCACGGCGGACGAGTTACTCTCTCGTCTCTCGCTACTCATGCCAGCATTCTCACTCCCATGCGCTCCACCGCCGGTCGCCCGGCGGCTTCCCCGCCCATGGGAAGCTCCCCTACCGATTCTGAAAATCAAAATCCCGCCGCTTCGGTGTCCAGCTTAGCCCCGTGTATTGTCGGCGCATGTCCACTCGACCAGTGAGCTGTTACGCACTCTTTGAATGCATGGCTGCTTCTAAGCCAACATCCTGGTTGTCTGGGCGGACGCACATCCTTTGCCACTCGGCTGGAACTTGGGGACCTTAGCGGGCGGTCCGGGCTGTTTCCCTCTCGAGCACACAGCTTAGCCCACATGCTCTGACTGCCGCGCTCTGGGCCGCCGGCATTCGGAGTTCGGTTGGATTCGGTAGGCGGCGAAGCCCCCTCGTCCATCCGGTGCTCTACCTCCGGCGGTGAACGCGCGACGCTAGCCCTAAAGCTATTTCGGGGAGAACGAGATATCTCCGGGTTTGATTGGCCTTTCACCCCTATCCGCAGGTCATCGCCGCCGTTTTCAACCGACGTGCGTTCGGCCCTCCACGGGGTCTTACCCCCGCTTCAGCCTGCCCACGGATAGCTCACCCGGCTTCGCGTCCGCGGCGCGGGACTCAAGTCGCCCTGTTAAGGCTCGCTTTCGCTCCGGCTCCCTTTCGGTTAACCTCGCCCCGCGCCAGCGACTCGCTGGCTCATTCTACAAAAGGCACGCCGTCACAACGTAAAGTTGCTCCGACTGCTCGTGGGCGCACGGTTTCAGGTACTGTTTCACTCCCCTCCCGGGGTGCTTTTCACCTTTCCCTCACGGTACTGGTGCGCTATCGGTCACAGGGTAGTACTCAGGCTTGGATGGTGGTCCACCCAGGTTCGGACCGGGTTTCACGTGCCCGGCCCTACTCAGGGACCGCGTCGCGCCGTCCGGTCTGGGTTCGCGTACGGGGCTGTCACCCGCTGCGGCCGGCCCTCCCATGCCGTTCCGCTCCCCAGCCGGACCTGCGCCCGGGGACGGCAGCCCCCGGATGCGCGGCCCTGCAACCCCGTCGGCGGAACCCCTGCCGGGTATGCCCGCTCGACGGTTTGGCCATCGGTCCCCTTTCGCTCGCCGCTACTCGGGGAGTCTCGAGATTGATTTCCTCTCCTCCGGGTACTTAGATGTTTCAGTTCCCCGGGTTGTCCTCCCCCCGCCTATGCATTCAGCGGGGGGATATGCACACTGCTGTGCATGGGTTCGCCCATTCGGAGACCCCCGGGTCGAAGGATGTGTGCTCCTCGCCGGGGAT
>NZ_QRHM01000040.1:0-7095 GCF_003470325.1 Collinsella sp. AM24-1
CCCTGCTCCGCGAGCCATTCCTGATTTTGATTCAGATACTTAGTCACGGAGCGAGGGCTTACGCCGTCGCGGAGAGCATCGACCAGCTCCGTGGCGCTACCGCTCCAGGAGTCGTGGTGTCGCATGAGCGTGCAGACCTTTTTGACGCACTTCGGGACCTCCCGATCGCGCTGAACACGTGCTTTCAAGGCTTCTGCGTCCTCCTTCTCGGTGTCGAGCTCCCAAAACCCTCGGTCATTTAGTTTTACCCAGCGGAATAGCTCGTCCTCGGACATATAACGGCTGTTACAGACGAGACGACCAGTCTCAAGGCGCTTTTTAGTGTCTGGGTCGTTATCCCTGAAAACAATCATCATCCAGTCGCATGATCCTGCAACGCCGTTGGTGCCGCTGATGGAGTCCGCGGCGTCGGCGTGATCCGCCTTATTTGTATGGTGGACGAAAACAATTCCGATGCCGAGTTTCTCGGCAAAGTTATGGACAGCGCCAATATAGTTCAAGTCCGAGGTGTACTTGCCGCCGCCCATTGTCGGCAAGGCGCGAGCCATAGTGTCGATGAATACAACTCCCGGACGGTCTGGGAACATTCCCTCGTTGACCATCTCGTGCCAAATCTTAATCTGAAAGCCCAGGCCGCACTCTTCATTGACATAGATAGCCCCGGCAGCATCCTCGGTAAACTCAAACGGGGCAGGCCGATACTGAATCGTCAGCTCGCCCTTCTCAAAAAAGGTGTCCTCGTCTGGAAAGCGCTGGTATCGAGCGGCCATGACGGAGTCACCTTCCTCGAACTCCGCAATCATGACGCAGCATGGGTCTTTCACACGATAGCCGAGGTAATCTTGTCCACCAGCTAGCCTATGGGCGAGCATAAAGCCAAAATTGGTTTTGCCTGCCTTGGGTGGCGCCGCAACTAGGCCGACGCTGCCAGGGTAGATCAGTCCGTCGACGATAGGAGTTAGCAGCTCACGGCTCTGATTAGCCATGGCTTCTTCAATGGTCAGACTAGAAATGACTCGGCCATCTTCATCGGTCGTGACGATAGAGCCACCCTTGCCCTTGGTCGGGTCAATCTTGTAGGTCTTAGTGGTCTTGAGCTCGGGAGACATAAAAATAGCCCTTCTGCGAGACACGCAAAAAGGGCTGAATCTTGACCAGAATCTTCCACTGACCTAAAGTAACAGCTAGAGAGCTGCTAAGTCTTGGGGAAGAGCGCTTTTTTGCGTTTCGTTTAGTAAGCTCGAACCGACGAGGTGTTGGCGCACCACGTGGCTCTCTCTTCTGAAATTGATAATACCCGTTGCGATTCTAATCCGCAACGGGTATTTTTTTGCCGATTTATGGTCCTGCCTGCCGTTCTTTATGACATATAACAAAAATATATCGTCACGCGTTTGTGCAGGTCGAGCGCCCTTTTGTTTCAGATTTTTCCCACCCTATGACATTTGAGGTCATGTCATACCCCTCTCTAGGGCTGAAAAAATGTCATAGCGCCATTTTGGCTATATCTACCTGCAGTTTTGTATGACACTGCCGAAATGCCGCACATGTCATCAAATGTCATGCCAAATGTCATGAGTATCTTTACCTGCTGTTTCTAATGACAATTTCCGAATGTCATAAATGTCATTGCCGATACCGCACGGCGTCGGCCTGCGCTCCGCGCAGCCGAGCGACAGCCGCCACTCAGCAGCAACCGTACAAAAAGGCAAGGAGAGCGAGGCCAGAAAACCTCAGCAGTCGAATCAACGCCGTTCCAGCACGGTTAACTCGCTAGCAGCTCGATCCAAGGCACGCTCGCTTCGCTCGCTCTGATGGGGGCGAAGCCCCCATACCCCATCGCCATGACATTTAACAAAAACGTGTCATGTCACAGAAAATAGCAGGTAGACATACAAACTCATTGACCTATGACATTTGATGACATTTGCAACAAAACATGTCATGTCATAAGAAACCGCAGGAAAAGTTACCTCTACTATCTCTATGACATTTTTTGAAGCAGTATAGAGGGCTTTTTCTATAGGTTATATACGTCTATGACGTGTTAAAACTCAAATAATCGGTCGAATATTTATTCGAGTTTCGATTATTTGAGACCGACTATTATTCGATTACTCTTCGAGCTAAAATAAAACCGCAGGTAGATAGCCTGCGGATTGTACGATAATAGGTATTATGTCGAGTTGACCAAGGAGATCTGCCAATGGACGAGATGCCCACCATCGCCGAGTTTGCCAAGACGCTTGGGGTATCAAAATCGACCGTGGTGAACAAAATCAAGGCCATGGAACTCAAAACTGTCGAGGACTATCGGGACGGCCGAGGTCGTCAGCTGCTACCTGCTTCTACCTGCTCAATCTTGGCCGACAAACTCGCCAAAACAAAACCGCAGGTCAGTGCGGATGAAGGAAAGCTCCTGGAGCTCTACCAAGCCCAGATTGAGCCCTTGAAGTCAGCCAATGCTAGCCTTGAGCGTCAGGTCGATGCCCTGCTCAAACAGATCGAGTCAACGAACTCAGCCGCTACCGAGACGAATGACTGGGCTAAAAAGACCATTGACGAGCTGAAAGCGCAGGTAGAACTGCTAAAGCGCGAGAACGCCGACCTCAAGGCACAGCTCGCTCTATCTCGAGCCCTGGAGGGCTTTCACTGGCCTTGGGACCGAGACAAAATCAGGGCTCAGTATCTGCTGCCAGCAGGTGAAACACGGGGTACAGGGGCCGTGTAGGCCCCTGTCAGAGGGCGCTTTAGCGCCCGTGCCTTTCGGGGTCGCCGATGTTTCGTCAACTCGTCAACGAAAAAGAAACAGCAGGTCAGACCACATGACCTCTTTCTCCATGCCTTTTTACTCGGTCGCGACGAAGTAACGGCTGTCGCCCGGACGCGCGACAGCGCGGGCCGGCGCCGTTAACGTTGCTATAGGGTAAAATCTTGACCGCCGCGAAACCCGTCTGCGGGCAGCGCTTCGATCTCTGATTGGAGCAGCCTATGAATTTGATTCTTGAAATCCTGCGTGCCACGGCCTATCTGGCCAGCACCGTCCGTTCCGTCCTGTACGTGTACGGCTGGTGGAAGGAATATAAGCAGAACGGATAGCGAAGGGAGAAAAAAATAGCCCGGCTGGCACCGGGCTATCAACTCGTTCGTACCTGCGTTGCCCGCGTTCCGAAAGTTTGACAGCATAAGGAGCGGGTTTCGCGGCACAACTTGATTTTACCCGGTGGGGCAGCTCTTTTACAGCCGCTCCACCGTTTTTTTACTGCTATCTATCTTCCAGCACCATCAGGACTTTCATGCGGTCCTCGCCATGCAGTCGTTCAATGGCCTTGCGGAAGTTTAGTTTCAGCGTTCCGAAGTAATGCAGCTCGCACGAGGTCCAAAATGTCACGGCACAGTAGACCAACGCGGCCCCCTCTTCGGACACGCCGTCAAACGCTTTCTCGGCGATATAGTGTTCGATGCTGACTTCTTCGCCGCTTGGCACCTTCACGCGAATTGGCCGGCCGTTGTCGTCAATCAGGCCAAGGGCTTGGTACATGACCTTTCTCGATCCAATTTCCTCGAGGCTCTTAATAAACTCAACCATCGAGCCATTTGAAAATCGGTCGAACAGCTCGCCTGAGTCAGGAATGAAATCTAGAACAGCCCTATCATCTTCAGACACCTCAACCGGCCAGACTTTCATCTGATCAGCTTCAAGGCCGACGGTGTAGCCATCTTGTTCGGCCTCCCAGCGTGAATCGCACGGAGCGGTCTTCGGGACCAATCTATCCGTTCCGCTGTCAAATAAACCGGCTACGTAATACATGCAATCCTCCAATCCGGGCTTGGCGCTTTCATTGTGCTCCTTACTGACACAATGAAAGCGCAGACGAATGTTTCCAATCGATTTTTATCGAGCGTCGCCGCCGATACTGCGCTCTCGCGCTTCGCCGCCTTGCGCGGCCGCATGGCCACGCGCTGCAGGGTTACCGCTACCGCCGCCCGCAGGCGATCCCGACGGCGCCCCCGCATCAATCCACGCGATTCTGCTTTTGGCCACGTCCCTCGTTCTAGACCAAAGCGATTCGTCTTTGGCAATCTCGGCGAGCTTGGCCTTGATTTCCACTTTCTTAGGTCCGCGGCACTCATAAATGTCTGCACATAGGATGTGAACCTTGCGCTCGGCGCAGTAGTTTCGATCGAGGGCGATAGCTTCTGGGGTCTGACTCTCGAGCTCGCTCTTTTGCTTTTCCAGCGCTTCGAGCCGTCCATTCTTCGGCGCGAAGCCAAGGCGAATGGCGGTTTTAAACCTCTCGATTTTGTACTCGGCCTTGGCTATTGCGGCGTCGAGTTTGTTTTTGGCAGGTCGCGGTTTCAGTCCCGCGAGTGCCTGGTCGCGCGTGGCCACGGCTGCTGTCCGCTGCTCGGGTGTCCACGTTGACTGCCTGAAATCGTTAGTCCGAATCAGTTTCGCAAATGCTTGTGCCACCGCCGAAGCGCTGCGGTCTAAAGCCCGAGATAGGATTGAGCATGCCTTTTCAAGTCGGCTAGTGTCTCTATCGACTGCGAGTTTTTCATTTTCGCAGCGCTTAAAGTCTCTTTTGAGTCCCGCAATGTCAGCCAGGCGTCCATCCACTGCTGATCTAGCTTGCTCAACTCGTTTTCCCAGCTCTCCAGCTCCGCGTTCAGCGTTTCGGACTTGGTTTTCAAGCTGCTCAATTTCAACTTCAAGTTTTCGCGTTTCAGCTTTAGCTCTGATAAAGTCGCCAGCGCCGGCAGCGGAGACTTCGACTGCGTGAATCTCTCCTTCGATTTCGCCAATTGCTCGCTCTTCGCGGTCTTGAGCTTCTTGAAGATACTCCAATCGCTCTTCGCCTTTGGCGATCTCTTCTTGCTGCTTCTCGAGCGCCTGCTTAGCCTTGATGTACTCTGGCTGGCTGAGTGAGCTCAACAGCTTGTCGCCCTCGTCCTCGAGTTCGATTCCGACCTTAAAACCGAAGTGATCGGACAATGCTTTTTCCAATTGAGGATGAAAGTTTTCCATCGCCTTCCGGTCAAAGATTTTCGACTGTCCAAAGGAGCGGCGCAAAATCGGATTGCCCTCGGCGTCGAGCTTCGGGACTCTCTCGTAGCGGATAGTCCCCTTCTTATCTCTCAAGATTTTTCCCTGCCCGTCTCTAAGCGGGCGGCTCTTGTCGTTGGTCATAGCCTGCGTAGTAACTAGGGGGACGAATGCGAAGTGCATGTGCGGTGATGCTTCGTCCATGTGAATCCAGCCCCCTACAATTAAATCCTCGGGGACCTTCGTTTTCATGAACTCAAATGATTGCTCGAAAAACTCTCTCTCGCGTCCTTCCAGGAGGTCATTTTTAGGGAGCGTGATTACCCAATCTGAAAGCACATTCGTAGCCCTCTTGCCCTCCTTGATTGGCACGGTAACGCTTTCAATGGCGGCAGCGACGAACTGCTTCGGGTCTCTGCGCTCGTAAATCGCGTAATTGAGAAAGGTTCGGTCTGGGTTGATCCTGCTCTTCCCGTCCTTGTCTTTATCCCTTTCTCGATAGACGTACTTTGTTTGGTCAGGGTCTCCTTGGTGCCTTGTGTAGTGGTTGATCATGGCTTCGTATCCACTCTTGCTGTAACCCGCGAGATTTGCCATAGCTTCTCGAACCCCCATAGGATGAAATCTTATGTAGCTGGATACGTAAGACAGAGTCTTACATCCAGCCCTCAGCCTACGTCTGAGGGGACTCCGCCCGTTTCTGATGCCGCAGCGGCATCCACAAAACGGGCTCCGCGTCGCCTATGGCTCCTTGGCCTTCGCTTGTCAGACATTTCAAATGTCTGACATTCCAAATGTCTGACACCGTGTCAGACATTTGGAAACGCTGCGCGTCACTGCGTTCCTTGCCGTACTCCGTCGAGCAGGGGCGCTCGACTGCGCGGCCTTGGCCTTGCCCGATCTTCGCAGCCGGGCTGCCGTTCGCCGACCGCGGCTCACGACTTGGCCAGTCTGCTCCGCGCCGCTTTAGCGGCTTGGCCACATTCGTGGAATCCCTTTCCACGAATGTAAAAAGGGGCCAGACTTTCGCCCGGCCCCTCTTAATAAAATCAGTAATCATCATTGTCGGGGAATAGGTGCTTTTCGCCGAAGCCGTCACCTGCGATCCCGAAGCCGTGCTCATTTCCGAAGCGGCACAGCATGTCGGCCGCGCGCAGGTGCTCGTCGATTGACTTCGCTATCCTCGCGTCCACCTCGCTGCTGTAGTCGTCAGCGGTACTCACGGCTTCAAGCGCCTCGTAGAAAAGCCCGCAGGACTTTTCGAACTCGGCTCTGAACGCATTGATTTTCTCGACCGCCGCGTCGCGCTGGACGATTTTGTTTTTCATCCTCGTCAAGAGTTCGACCTGGGCGGCGTCGTCACTCGTCTCAATTAGCTTGTCCAGTTCCTCGATCGTCCTGGGCATCTCTATTCCTTTCTTTGGGGGTTCCATGCTTTAAGGCTACGGTCCCGCGCGGACACGTTTTACATTCGTGGAATCGTTTTCCGCATGTGCGGAACTCGCTTTTTACATTTGTAAAAACGCCGTCCAAGAGCTGAAAGATTAAACTTCTTCGCCTTTGACGATATGTCCGATTAGACTCTCCGGCCAGCGTCCGGCGATTGCATCGCTCGGCGTCGGAACTTCGCCACCTGCTTCGCCGAGCAAGCGGCCTACGCGTCCGACGGTCATTTTTGCCTTGAACTGGGCATCGGGCCCAGCACAGCTATCCCTCAAGGTATGAATCGCCTCGATGTACTCGTCGGCTTCAGCGGCACCCACACGGGCTGTGATGTTCATGACAACGGTGCGCTCATCTGGATCGTAGCTCTCGGGGAATGGCTCGTTCTCGATACCCTCAAACTCTGCTGGGACGTAGTCCTCGGGCACGTCTACCTCAGTATCCGTCTCGCGGCGCACCTTCCCGACGTAGGGGTTCGGGATGCTGTCGGAGAAGTCGACCTCGGCTGGCTCGTCGTCGATAATCTCGACCTGATTTATTGGCGCGTTGACAACCTCAAAATGGATAATGCGCTTGCGGGTGATACGGTCGTTCCAGTAGTGGAT
>NZ_QRHM01000041.1:0-4450 GCF_003470325.1 Collinsella sp. AM24-1
ATTGATAAGATAACGTGCCTGTGAGGGCTTCCGGGATGGGTCTCCGCGAGGGGGCTTTTTCTTTGGCTCTAGGTGTACAATAAAATCATTGATAAGATAACGTGCCTGTGAGGGCTTCCGGGATGGGTCTCCGCGAGGGGGCTTTTTCTTTGGCTCTAGGTGTACAATAAAATCATTGATAAGATAACGTGCCTATGAGGGCTTCCGGGATGGGTTGGTGAGCGGGTTGTCTCTTGAGTCTGTTCTTCTCGAATACGGGGCTTCCGAGGTGTCGGCCATGGGAGTCTACTCGGACATCTTCCAGCTCGGCGATGGCTTCATCCAGACGGAGGGCGAGCCGGGCGGGCTGCACAAGGCCAACCCGATAATCCTCGGCTCGTTCGGCGGGCATTACGATAGCGACGGGAAGCTCGTCGGAGACAGGAGACGCCGCCGAATCCTGTTCGAGGACACGTTCGAGGAGACCCTTGCCGAGTTCCGCGATGCGAACTGGGCGATAACGAACGGTCTCACCTACTGGGGCAGGGCGAACACCGCCGACGCGCAGAGCAAGATGTGCGCCATGATTTTCGACCTCGACGGGCAGGATGACGGCACGCTCACGGCCTTCCTGTACAACTGCCGAAGCGACTACCCCGTTTATCCCGAGCCGAACTACATCATCCTGAGCGGCCACAACGTTCATCTGTACTACGTCCTCGAGGAACCCGCCGACCTATACCCGAACACCAAGAGCCTGCTGAAGGACATGAAGTACCACCTGACCGACAGGATGTGGAACAAGCATACGTCGAGGGAATGGGAGCACCCGCAGCATCAGGGCATCAACCAAGGGTTCCGCGTCATCGGCGGCAAGACGAAGGACGGCGGCACGGTCAGGGCGTTCGCGGTCAACACGCACCCCTTCTCGCTCGAAGAGCTGAACGACTTCCTTCCCCCGGAACAGCAGGTAGACCTGTCGAAGAAGTGGAGGGAGACGAGGTACACGCTCGAACAGGCCAAGGAGAGATTCCCCGAGTGGTACGAGAAGGTCATCGTCGGCGGCGGACGCGCCGACGGCTCGTGGGATGCCAAGGAAGACCTCTACAACTGGTGGCTGCGCAAGATACGCGCGGGTGCGACGTTCAGCCATAGGTACTTCTGCCTGATGGCTCTGGCGATATACGCCGTGAAGTGCGGCATCACCGACCGCGAACGCGTCAAGGCGGACATGGATTCGCTGGTGCCGTTCCTGGATTCGGTAGACACCGAGCACCCGTTCGGCAACGACCATGAGGTCGAGAACGCTCTCGAATGCCTCGACCTTCGGTACAAGAAGTTCCCCATCAAGGACTTGGAGAGGATATCGGGAATAGCGATCCCGAAAAACAAGCGGAACTACAGGAAGCAGCCACAGCACATGGAGTATCTAAACGGGCTGCGCAAGATGCGTCGCGACGTTCTCGGCGAGAACGAGTATGAAAACAGCGGTCGGCCAAAGGGAAGCGGTGAAAAGTGTGAGTTGATTCGCTCCTATGCCCGCGAGCATCCCGGTGCCAGCCACTCAGAAATAGCCAAGGCGCTTGGCATATCTCGTACGACCGTGATTAAGTGGCTGAGGGACTGGAAGCGCGACACCGACGGCCTGCCGGACGGCGCGTGGTACGAGGACGGTCATATCCACGTCGATATGACGGAGCCGGAAATCAAGGCGGGTGAGTGATATGGCAACGAAGCCTTGGCGCTTCACCATCGAGTTCGATGAGGAGAAGGCAAAAAGGAATGGCTACAACGTAGATGACCTCTACGATTGCGTGGGAGCATACGCGGAGCAAATGGGTAACGTCCGCATCGGTCTTGGCACTTGGCAGGCAAAGAACCGCGAGGTGCAGTTCGGAGCGCAGTGTCCTGTTTGCGCCGCCCTTTCTAAACAGCCTTGGGTCATGCGGAACATTAAGTCATGGCGCACCTATGAGGACATGAATGAACCGGAGGGCGAAGACTACCTACAGGTAATCCGGGATATCAGCCCGGAACGCATTTTCGATTAGGGACTGGGAAGGGAAACACCGATGTGGTTGAATACGTGCCAGACGTTTTGCCAGACACTTTGCCAGACTGGAGCCGACGGTGGCCAAGGTTAAGAAGACATTCCGAATCGAGGAAGACATATACGATGAACTGGTGGAACTCTCCACCGAATGGAGTGTGTCGCAGGGTGCTGCCGTCGAGCGTGCCATACGATTTGCCAGACAGATTGCCAGCGCTGCCGACGGCGGTGAATCGACGGAATCGACGGCGGTGTCCGCGCTGGTTGCCCAACTCGCCGTCAAGGATTCCCAGCTCGCCAAGAAGGACGAGCAGATAGCCAAGCTCATGGAGACCGTGGCCGACAGCACCAAGGCCGTGCAGGGCGCTCAGGCGCTCCACCACGAGACCGCCCAGACGCTCGCGCTGGAATCGACCGAGCAGAAGCTGAGCCGCTGGCAAAGGCTCAGGAGGGCTTGGAGGGGCTAGCCATGAAGCTCTGACCCAAATTACAACAGGGTCGCCGGCAGGAAAGGGGAGCCTTCAAGGCTCCCCTTTCTGTTAGCTCCCCTGCTGCTTTACGCTATGGCCATGAGACCATCGGCGAGGATTCCGCGGGCATACGCACCCGTCGACTTGCCCTCGGCCTTCGCTTCCTTCTCAAGAGCCCGCTTCATCGCAACTGGAACCTTGAGGGACAGCGTCACCGTCTCGGGCGCTGCTTTCGGGAGTTTCCCCTCGACGATTTCGCCTACATTCACCCATCCGCTTGGCCACTCGTCGCGTTCGAGAGCGCTTTCCCAATCGGCAATCATCTCATCGGTAACGACCTTGCCGTTCTCGGCAACGATTCCGTTCATGTCTACCTCCATCCCAGCTCACGCTTGAACTTCTTCGTCGGCGGCACCATCGCGTGGAACACGCACCAAACGCCGTCGATATCCATGAATCCAATCAGCTCGGCAAACCTCCCGTCGGGAAGCGAGCCGACCGAAATCCAGAGCGGCGGGTCATCCGTGCCGTTTCGCTGACGGCACCTAATCGGGTTCTCCCACGCATACGCGACTTCCTCGCTGGTAAGCCCGTGCTTGAGGGCGTTCCCATGCACTCTGACCATTGCCGTTCTCCTTTCTTCCCCAATAAGTATACCAGATGGGTATACCTGATTAAAGCACCTGATTATCGATCGGTCGCGCTGGGGCTTCGTGGCCGTCAAGCTCCCTGCGGGCACCCCTCATATCCCCGGCTTCATCGAGCAGAGACCACTCGCCCATCTCCCTCGACAGCCCCTCCATCTCCACGACCTTCTCCCTGGCACCGTTGACGAGCACCTTCTCCGCTCGTCTGCCGTCACGTGCCGTCATGAAGTCGCGACCTGCCGCGAGTGCGGCCTTGCAGATAGGGTTCTCGGCGAACTCGGCGAGCTTGGCCTTGAAGCTCCCGAGGAAGCCGCGCACCGACAGGCACTCGGCTATCTGCGCCAGCTCGGCCTTGATGCGCTCGAACCTCGCGGCGAAGCCCTCGACCTGCGACCTGCACTCGGCGAGCTGCGCCCTGGTGGATGCAAGCTCCTCCCGTGCCGCTTCGAGCTGCTCGGCCTTCTCGTCCAGCTCGGCCTGAACTCGGCGGCTCTCGGCCTTGTATTCGGCCACGGACTTGTGCCGCCTTGCCGGTTGACCCTCCAAGCGCTTCTCACCCCTAGAAAGGCCGTACAGCGCCCCTACGCGCCCATAGAACCTGTCCTGCATCGCACCGAGCGCCGCCTTGTCAGGGAAGAACCCCTTCCACGAGAGCTTGCCGTCTTTCAGCGGCACGAAGCCGAAGTGGGCGTGCGGGGTCTCCTCGTCCATATGCACCGTGAAGTGCACCAGATTCGACTCCCCGAACTCCTCGCGGCAGAATCCGAGCGCGTCCTCGAAGAAGTCCCTCACCTCCTCGGCGCTCGCGCCCTCGAAGAACTCCGGGCTTGCCGTCACGATGCCCTCGACGAGTCTCACGGCATCCTTGCGCACCTTGCGGGTGCCCCTGTAGCCCGCGTCAATCCTCGCCTGAATCTCGCCCTCGTAGTCGGCGTGCGGGCACATCTCGCGGTTCAGCCGGGTTCGGAATTGGTCAATGTCCGGGTTCGTGTGCTTTCCCGGCTCGCGGTCGTTGTGGTACTGCATGGCACCTATCTTGGCACCCTTGCACTTCTGGACTCGAAGGATTGCGTACTGCTTACCCATCGGCGGCGGCACCTCCCGACTTTTGGAACAAAAGGGTAACGCACTCCCCTTTTCATCATGAAAAGGGGTGCGCCGACAGTGTACCACCGTCGGTTCTCCGCGACTTAGGGTCGCTCCGCAGACCACATGAATGTGGTCTTTGGCACCGCACGCGGCGGCGCGTGCGGGTTCGTGAAGGCCGTCAGGGTTCGGGGTTCGGGGTTCGGGGGGGGGGGGGG